>NZ_JBHZAN010000017.1:137257-217459 GCF_042754285.1 Streptomyces sp. NPDC059224 | reverse complement strand
GCTCGCGCCCTCGCGCTCGATGCCACCCTCAACGGGGCGGATCCAGCTACCGTCCCGCTCCGCCCCGTCGAGACCGCACTCCTGCAGGACTGGCTCCAGCATCTCGCAAACTAGGATGAGCCGGGCACTCGAAGGCCATTTGTCAGACAAGTCCTAATGCGGTCTGTCAAGCCGCTTGGGCAGTGGGTGGTACGGCCTCATAGGGCCGTCTGTCTCGTAGGAGGGCGCGGACCCGCCCGTCCCGTGGGTGGCCCGGCACAACTCTGCCGACGCGAAGGTCGGCAGTGCACGGAGTCACGGTGGTGCCCGTGGCCAGCGGCGGTCAGGCGGTATGTCGCGGCGACGGAAGGCGGGGGCGGGTCATAGCCGTGTGGCCGTGCGGATCAGCCCGGCGAGGGCGAGGGAGCGGCTGTGCGCGGGCCAGGCGATGTGGGTGACGACGGGGGGTGCGTCTGTCAGGGGAACAGCGGTGTGCTCGGCCCATAGCCAGGCGCGGGCGGAATCGGGGAAGACGGCTGCGGTGCGTCCGAGGGCTATCAGCTGGGCCAGCTGTGTCTGGTCGTGGATCTCGGGGCCCGGGCCGGGTGGGTATGTGCCGTGGCGGGACCAGCGGGCGAGCGGAAGGTCGGGGATGTCGCTGACATCGGCCACGGACAGAGCCTTGTGCGCGGCGAGGGGGTGCCCGGCGGGCAGGATGGCGATCTGCCCCTCGGTCATCAGCTCCTCGCTGTCGAAGCCGGCGAGGGAGTTGAACGGCTTGTGCATGAGCGCGACATCAGCCCGGCCGTCGCGCAGCATCTCTTCCTGTTCACACGTGCCGCTCGGCAGCACCTCGATCTCGGCGGCGTCGGGCTCGGCCGCATAGGCGCCGAGGAGCTTATGCAGCAGCTCGTGGGACGCGCCGGCCTTCACCGCCAGCACCAGACGGCTGCGGGGGCCACCCGGACCGTCGGCGCCACCGGCACGACGGGTGCGGCGAGCGGCGGCGGTGGTCGCGTCGAGGGCTGCGCGGCCCTCGTGCAGCAGTACCTCTCCGGCGCCGGTCAGGGAGACGCCGCGGCGGTTGCGTTCCAGCAAAGAGACGCCGAGGCGCCGCTCGAGTTGCTGAATTGCCCGCGACAGCGGTGGCTGAGCCATGCCGAGGCGCTCGGCGGCGCGGCCGAAGTGCAGTTCCTCGGCGACAGCCATGAAGTACCTCAGCTCGCGGGTCTCCAAGTCGTCCACGGCCCCAGCGTACCTGGGTGATACCCACCGGGTATGACAGGACACCGTAGCGGTGTTGGATGCGCCGCTGGTCCGCGAGCGAGCATGAGCGAAACGAAGACCGCGCTGGTGACCGGCGCGAACAAGCAGCCCTCTGCACTGTCCAGCTCGGCAGGAAAGGCACACCGAATGAACACACCCTCCGCGTCACTGCCCGGCGGCACCTGGGCCCTGGGCGATCTGACCGTCACCCGCTTCGGCTACGGCGCCATGCAGCTCGCCGGCCCCGGGGTCATGGGCCCGCCTGCTCACCACGACGGCGCGCTCGCCGTCCTGCGCGAGGCCGCCGGCCTGGGGATCACCCATATCGACACCGCCAGTGCATACGGACCACGTGTGACCAACCAGCTGATCCGTGAAGCGCTGCACCCCTATTCCGAATCGCTGCACATCGTGACCAAGGTCGGCGCGGTCCGTGATCAGCAGGGCGGCTGGCCCCCTGCCCGGCAGCCCGAGGACCTGCGCCGCGGCGTCCACGAGAACCTTCAGGACCTCGGCCTCGATTCGCTCGACGTGGTCAATCTCCGGCTCGGTGACGCTCAGGGGCCCCAGCCCGGCTCGCTCGCCGAGCCCTTCGAGACCCTCGTCGAACTCCAGCAGCAGGGTCTGATCCGGTACCTCGGAGTGAGTAACGCGACGGCGGAACAGGTCGCCGAGGCACAGGCGATCGCACCGATCGTGTGCGTGCAGAACATGTACAACCTCGCTTACCGTCAGGACGACGAGCTGATCGACGAACTCGCCGACAAGGGCGTCGCCTACGTGCCTTTCTTCCCGCTCGGAGGCTTCACCCCGCTGCAGTCCACGGCCCTTTCTGCCGTAGCCACCCGGCTGGATGCGACGCCGATGTCGGTCGCCCTGGCTTGGCTGCTGCGGCGGTCCCCGAACATCCTGCTGATTCCCGGCACCTCGTCGGTGGCGCACCTGCGCCAGAATGTCGCCGGCGCGGGGCTCTCGCTCTCCGACGAGGAGCTTGCCGAGTTGGACAAGATCGGCCGGTAAAAGCAGGACTCAGCTCAGTCGCCAGCAAGACCAAGGGGCCGGTCGCGGTGTGATGCGAGCCTCATCGTTGTCGACCGAAGGGACCTGCGACGCGCTTCGAGGCCACGAAGGTCTCTTTCCTCATCGTGGACCTGACGGGGAAGGCGGTGGCGCGGCTGTCGACCGCCCCTGCGGAGGACGGGCGGAAGGTGGAGCGAATCCCCCTGTTCGGCAGTGTCTACGAGGAGGTGATCCGTACACAGCGGCTGTATCAGGAGGCGACCGGTCAGGGGCAGCGGGTGATCGTGCCGATCACCAACCGGGGGGACGTCATCGGCCTGCTGGAACTGCTCCTGCCGGTCCGTCCCGGCGAGGACGTCCTTGACGAGGTCGGGGAAGCCGCCCACATCCTGGCCTACATCGTGATCGCCAACGGACGCTTCACCGACTTTTACACCTGGGGCAAACGCTCCAGACCACCCGCCCTGGCAGCAGAGATCCAGTACCAGCTGCTGCCCTCGTCGCTGTCGTGCGAGGCCGCGCAGTTCACCCTGTGCGGGTGCCTGAAACCCTCCGAAGACCTCAGCGGCGACGCCTTCGACTACACCCTGGACCGGGACACACTGCACGTGTCGGTGACCGATCCCATGGGCCACGACATCCAGGCCGCCCTGGCCGCCACGCTCCTGGTGAGCGCCCTGCGCGGTGCACGCCGCGCAGGAGCCGGCCTGGCCGAACAGGCCCACCTGGCCGAACAGGCCCACCGGGCCGACCGGGCACTCGTCGACCACGCCCACGGGCACGCAACCGGGCTGCTGCTGCGCAGCAATCTCCACACCGGCAGGCCCAGCTCGTCAACGCCGGGCACCCCTGGCAGGGCACTGTGGAGATGATCACCTGCGAGGTGGACCAGCCCTTCGGGCTGTCCGAGTGACCGCCGCACTCATCATGGTGGCCGTGTTCTCCGGCTTCGTCGGTGCCGGTGAATCCATGATCAAGACGATCGGCTTCGGGCTCGCCATCGCCGTCGCGTTCGACGCGTTCGTCGTCCGCATGGCCTTCGTGCCCGGCCGTCCTCGCGCTGCCAGGCCGGTACGCCTGGTGGCTGCCGAAGCGGCTGGGGCGCATCCTGCCCAAGGTCAGCATCGAGGGCGAGGGCCTGTCCCGGCAGGCCGCAACCGGTCTGCGTTCGGCCAACGCTTCAGCAGACCGGACCGGAACCGAATCCACACGGGTGTCGCCCTCGCACCGGGCCGACAACGAGGCGTTGTCATGGCGCGGCCCGCACCGGTCCCGTTTCCCAGCACCCCGGGCCGGTGCCGAATCCGCACGGCTCTGGGATGAGGGCACCATCTGCACGTACTGGTTGACCGACACTAGCTACAGCCTTACAGTAGTGTCGCGCATCATGAGGAGGAGCGTTTCGACGGCTCATACGCGCACTGACGTTGCATTCCGGGCGCAGGGGGATGTGCCCCTGCATGGTTGGCTGTGTCAGCCCGAGGGGGTTGATTCGGTTCTGGACTCGCTCCCGCTCCCCCGAACCAACACGGCCAAGCCATTGCTCGCCCTAGCAGCCGCTACCGAATATGCGGCTCAGTGCGAACGGCTGTCGGAGTACGGAATTATGTTGACGTTAGGATCAACCTAAGTCGAGGGAGGTCTCGCATGGTGCAGTGGATCGCTACAGAGCGAATTTCCGGACTGGTTCCGGCTCCAGGAGGACTGGCCTTTGTCCAGGACCTCTTGAACTCTTCTTCTGACGGCCTGGTAGGTTCCAGACACACTCACGATGATCTTCTGTCCGACATCGTGTCCGCGCGGAACTGGCTGAATTCGGCGGGAAGGGCGCTGGCCGAGTCCTCGGGACTCGATTTCTCACTGCCCTCGTTGCCTGAGGAAGACCTCCCGGCCCTCAGGGAACTGCGAAGCGAGCTCCGTCTACTCGTTTCCGGGCAAGCAGACGCAGACGCTGATCGATCCGCTCCTCCGTCCCGACTTCGCTCGGCCGCAGTGACAGTAGCGACGACCTCGGGCCCTACGTTCGTCACCCTGCCGAGCGGATATGGCTGGCACTGGGTAGCTTCTGCGGTTCTTGCGGAATCCTTCAATGCACAGAAGGAGGGTACGTGGCGACGGCTAAAAGCATGCCGAAATCCCGCATGCGTAGCCGTGTTCTATGACCGGACACGGAACAACATTGGGGTCTGGCACAGCCTCCGGTCATGTGGCAACCCGGCCAACCTACGCGCCTCGCGGGCCCGCAAGCGGGCGTCCGCGGAAGATCGAGCCATCTGAATTTCCAGGCTTCCGAGCAAATAAAATCGGCATATTCGGCATCCACTGCGTCAGCCCCCAAGGCGCGTACACGCCCGGTTCATTCGGCGACGGCATCACGTCAACCTAACCGTGTGGACATATGGATCGCCGGTCACGCCCTTGGCGTCGGCGCAGTGGCATGAAAGTTCACCGTACGTATCGCATGTCGCTGCATGTCCTAATCGCCGCTCGGCCACCCCGGCCTAATGGTCCGAGGGCGATTTTAAGCGCCTTCACCTCAGCGCCAGGATGAATGACGATCCGGATGCGGGCCAGGTCCAGGACTATTCCACTTGTGGCACCGCACTTTTACCCCTCGTGCGTCTTATCAATCACTGATCCATCTGGCAGGCCTGTCGACTGCGTCACTTTTCCGTTGTTTCGATTCTGGCAGCGTTATCTTCTCGCATAGCCGTAGTAAGTCATCCCCAAAACCATCGATCACTCATCAAAAAGAGGTAGTCATGTCTACAAACAGCGCTCTCGCGTACGAGGTGTTCACCGCCGACCCGATCCCGCTGAACGTTCCTGAACTCGTCCCCAACGGCGACCGGCGGATGTTCTCGCCCCTGTCCATCACGCTCATCCACGGCGAGCGCGACGCCGTACTGGTCGACCCGCCCATGACCACCGTTCAGGGCGAGGCGGTCGCTAAGTGGGTTGAGACCAGCGGTAAAAACCTGACCCACATCTTCGTGACCCACGGTCACGGTGACCACTGGTTCGCCACCAACCTCTTGGCCGAGCGGTTCGGTGCCCAGGTCGTTGCGACGGAGGGCACGATAAAGCAGATGCACCACAACGTGGCGATCCGTCCGGGCTTCTGGGACAAGCTTCTCCCCGGCCAGATCCCCGACTCTCCCGTCACGGCTGTCACTGTGCCCAACAACCGCTTCACGCTCGAAGGCCGTGAGATGGTGATCGTCGAGGTCGGCCACACTGACACCGACGACACCTCCGTCCTGCACGTCCCCGACCTGGATCTCGTGGTCGCCGGCGACGTGATCTACAACGGTGTGCACCAGTTCCTAGTGGAAGCCAAGAACGGCGGCCTGGATGCATGGCGTCGCGCCATCGACACCGTCGAAGCCCTCCAGCCCCGCTGGATTGTCACCGGTCACAAGAACAAGGCACTCGACGACGACGCGACCCGTGCCATCAACGAGACCCGGCAGTATCTCAACGCCGCTGATGAGCTGCTCCCCCAGCACGACAGCGCTCTCAGCTTCTTCAACGCCATGCTCGAGCTGTTCCCCGAGCGCCTTAACCCCGGTGCCCTCTGGAACGGGGCGGTCGCCCTCTACTCCTGAGCTCCTGGTCGCGGACAGCGGCCACGGCAGTGCCATGGTGTTCCGGCTTTGAGGCCGTCTCATCCCGGATCCACCGGCTTGATGTATGTGAACAGCTTCTCCGGAACCGAGGAAGCGCCTTGTGGCCTGCGATGATGGGAGTTCTTCACGCTTCCAGGACAGCAAGGCACTTCCGGGATGCAATCTGCCCGTGCCGTGGCGAGGGTCTCCCACGGTTCGATGATCCGAGTCTGGTCGGGTACGGCGGGCTGGCCCCGGTGGTGCGGTCTGTTCGTCGCGACGGGCCGTATCCGGGTTGAGCTCGAAGACGGAGGCGTGCACGAGCTGGGCCCGCAGGCCGTCGTCTCCCGCCCGGCATCGATGCGCAACCGGTCGACGGTGACGGGCCGCCCCGGGCACGCATGCACGACCGTGCCCAGCGGGGATCCCCGCCCGTCCTCGTCGTGCTCCGTTGACGGACTCTGGAGGAGGGGACCCTCAGGCCCGCGGAGTGAGGCGTTCGGCGTGCAGGGCCGCGGCGACGCCACCGTCCACGAGCAGGTCGGTGCCGGTGCCGAGGAGGAACGCGGCGGCCTCGGTGATGTCGTCGGGGGTACCCAGGCAGCCGGTCCCGGAGGGGTCGATCATGGCGCGCATCATCTGGTCACTCTCGCCGTTGAGTTCTTCCTGGCCCATGGGAGTGGCGATGACATCGGGGCTTGTGGATTTGACGCGGGCGCCGCGTTCCCCCCCAGGCGGCGCTCCCCGCTTGGACCGGAGCCGGTTGCCGTATTTGGCCGGTCCGTAGGCACCCTGCCCTAGCGACTCGGGGCCGGTGAAGGGCAGGTAGTCGGCGGGCGTCAGCAGAGGGCCTGCTCCTGCTCCGCGCTGAGCGGGGCGGCAGCAGATGACCGGCCATGCCGGCGATCACGACACGGCGCCGCCGGGTGCGACGACCCGCGCAGACTCTTCCAGTACCAGCGCAGTGCCGAGCATATCCACTTTCAGGACGGCGGCCGCGGGTGCCTGCATGGGCGAGAGACCGCGATGTGGGCGACCTGGGTGACCGGGCCGAGGTCCTGCGCGGTGTGGGAGAGGGCCGCGACCGAGGAGCGCGAGGAAGCATCCGCCGACTGCGTGACGACATCGTGCCCCTGGCCGCGCAGTTGGTCTGCGGCGAATGCGAGGGTCGCCTCGTTGAGGTCCGCGAGCAGCACCTTTCTGCCGGCGCTCTGACGGTCGGCCATGGCCTGCCCCATTCCGCCCACTCTGATGATGACGACGTCCGCGCTCATGACCACTCCCTATTTCGTATCGTAGTTAACTGATCGTTGCAGTAAGACGGCTTCCCGGCCGCGGACCGACACAGCGATCACCGCCGACGTCGCGGCCTCGCGCGTCCTCGATGCCCTGGACCGGCGGCAGTTCCTGTGTCACCCAGGAGCACGTGGTCAAGCAGGCCACTCAGTACGAAGCGCTTCCTGGTGGATATGTGGTCGAGCGCTTAACGCGCGCCCCCGGACCGACCGGCTCGGGGACACGCGTGATGAGCATCTCCACCGCGAGATCAACGGCGGACTGCAGGTCGTCGGGAGCTGGAACTCCACCAACGACAAGTTCTTCCACGGCCGCGAGAGCGTCCTCACCCGCGCCGACCGCGAGCACGCCGCCATCTCCGGCAATCCAGCCTGGTCCTGATCAACACCCAGCTTCTCCGGGCGGTCCTCCGCGACCCGCAGTGGGCCGGGAAGCTCACCACCGTGGAGCGGCGCGGGCTGTCCCCGCTGTTCTGGTCCCGCATCAACCCGTACGCCGTACGCGAGATTTCATCTGGATATGGACAGCAGACTCGACATCACCAGGAGGTAGGCCTACCTCGCATGACCTGCCTGCCGCTTGTGCCCGCCGCCATGATGCGGCGGCGGGCGCTCTCCATTCGGTAATCCGTCAATCGTCGGCTCAGGCGAGAAGTTCGGTGATGCTGAGGGCGAAGTCCACGTTCCCCACCCCGTGGTTGGCGAGGCCCACCGTGACCACACCCGCTCCTTCCAGCCAGTGCGCCATTTTCAGGCCGCCGACGTCCAGCGGGCGCATCCCGAGGCTCTCGATGAACGCCTCCACACTTGCCTTGGCCTGCGCGTTGTCGCCGGCGAGGAAGACGTCGGGCCGGCCCTTCTCCAGGACATGGCGGAAGACGGTGTTGAACGCCTTCACCACGCTGGCGCCGGCGGGGGCCGCCTTGGCGGCTTCCTGCGCGATCGAGGTCTCCTCGCGGTGGGCCAGCCCGTCGAACGTGGAATTGAAGGGGTTGCTGATGTCGATGATGACCTTGCCCGTGAGGGCGTCTCCGTACTGGGTGACGGCCGCGACGACACCGTCGTACAGCAGAGCCATGATCACGATGTCCCCGGCCGGGGCGGTGCCCCATTCTCCCGTCGTGGCGCGGCCGCCGAGAGCCTTGGCCAGGTCGGCGGCCTTGGACTGATCGCGACCCATGACCTCGACGGTGTTGCCGCCTGCTATCGCCCGCGCGCCGATGGTGCGGGCCATGTTCCCGGTGCCGATGATGCTGATGCTGCTCATGAGATGTCCTGCCCTGGTCGTGTGCTGTCCGGTTCAGAGGGCGGTGGTGCCGCCGTCGGCGACGAGTTCCATGCCGTTGACGTAGCTGGAGTCGTCGGAGGCGAGGAAGAGGGCGGCGGTGGCGATTTCGTCGGGGCGGCCCATCTGGCCGCGGGGGATGAGGGACTCGAACTGGCGCTTGGTGGCCTCGTCGAAGAGTTCTTCCTGCTTGGCGGTGGCGACCTGGCCGGGGGTCAGGACGTTGACGCGGATGCGGCGGTCCTTGAGTTCGTTGAGCCAGATGCGGGCCCAGGCCTGCTGGACGGCCTTGCTGCCGGCGTAGACGCTCCAGCCGGGGAAGGCGCCGAGGGAGGCGTTGGAGCCGGTCATGAGGATGGAGCCGCCGTCGTTGAAGAGCGGGAGGGCCTTCTGGACGGTGAACAGGGTGCCGCGGGCATTGAGCCCGAACCAGGTGTCGAACTGGGCCTCGGTGATCTCGCCGAGCGGGGCAGGCTCGCCGCCGCCGGCGCTGGCCCACAGCACGTCGAGGCTGCCCTTCTCCCGCTTGACGGTGTCGTACAGGCGGTCCAGGTCGTCCAGGTCGGCGGCGTCGCCCTGGACACCGGTGACGTTGCGGCCGATCTGCTTCACGGCCTCGTCCAGGGCCTCTTGGCGGCGGCCGGTGATGAAGACGTGCGCTCCCTCATCGGCGAACAGCTTCGCGCCGGCCAGCGCCATGCCGCTGGTGGCGCCGGTGATGACCGCGACCTTGCCGTCGAGCTTTCCCATAGTCGTTCCCTTTGGGTCGGTGGTGCCGTGCATGCCTGGGACGACGGTGTTATGTACACCGCCCTGTGTGCTTACGATACGGGGCGGGAGGCGGCTGCGCAAACTAAGTACACCGGTCGTTACCCAGCTCGGGTACGATGGACCCATGACGGAGTTGGAGAAGGGCCCCACGGGCCGCCGCCGCGGCCGGGGCGCCCGCGAACGCATCCTCAGCGCGTCCCAGCAGCTCTTCCGCGAGCAGGGCATCAACCGCACCGGCATGGACCAGCTCTGCGCGGCGGCCGAGGTGTCCAAGCGCACGGCCTACCAGCACTTCACCAGCAAGGACGAACTCGTCGCCGAGTACCTGCGCCGGTTCGACCCCTCCGTCCTGTCCGGCGTGTTCGACCGCACCGACCTCACGCCCCGCGAACGGCTCCTCGCCGCCTTCGACGTCCCCCCCACCACCCCCCTGTGCCCCTACATCGCCGCCGCTGTCGAACTCCACGACCCCCAGCACCCCGCGTCCCAGTACGCGCGCGACTACAAGAAAGCCGTCGCCGTGCGGCTCGCCGACACTGCCCGCGAGGCCGGCGCCGCCGACCCTGAACAGCTCGGCGAGCAGCTCGCGCTGCTCATCGACGGCGCCGCGGCCCGCACCCGGGTCCTCGACGCCGACGCCTTCCCCACCGCCGCCGCCATCGCCGCCGTCCTCATCGACAACGCCATCCCCGCCACAGCCGGCGATGACCGGCGACGGGAGGAGGTGCCGAGTTGAGTCGGCACTCCGGCCCTGTCTCGCAGCCGGTAGTGACGGAGGGATGTCAACAAGCTTGCGCAGGGGGTCTTCTCGGACGCAGCTGCCCGCATCACTCGCGGCGGTGACCGCCTCCGCGACGGGGCGGCCGGTGCGGCGCTCGGGGTGTGGGGCCGGTGGATGCGGCCGGTGATGGCGGCGATCTGTGCGACGCGGTCTTCGCGTGGTGCGGCCTCGCGTGCAGTCGACGCCGGTCGTCGGCTGCGGTGGGCGGGTGCAGGGAGTTCGTCGACGTCAGATCGCGAGGAAGCTTGCCGCGTCCCGTTCCCACCTGCGGGTGTCGTCGATGGTCTGGGCAATCTCCAGCTTGGAGCCGGGGATGAGGGGACGCCAGCTCGGCAGCCGTCGAGACGGGGTGTGTGGGGTCATCCGCCCAGGGCAGAATCAGCACCGGCAGGCGCAGCCGGGCCATGAACTCGCGTGGCGGCAGATCCGAATCACCCACCCCGCGCAGGAGCGAGGGCAGCAGGCGTTCGTCGACGTCGTCCGGCAGGGGAGGACCGGGTACACCCTGGCGCGGTGCGGGAACGGGCGCATCGCGCAGCAAGGAGTGCACTGCGGCGGGGCCCTGATCTGCTACGAGTTCGGCCAATGACGCATAGAGCGTTTTCTGGGCCGCCCGGGTGTCCCACGCTGTCGGCGGAGCGGACAGCACGAGTTTCTCGAAGCGGTCGGGAGCGAGAACTGCGGCATGAAGCAGCGTCGCTGCGCCCAGCGACATGCCGATCCCGGCGACCGGCGCCTGTGGCGAGAGCACGTCGATGAGGGCCAGCAGGTCACGGGCAAGGTTCTCGAAGGAGAAGTCCGCCGGCTTCGGCCGCCCTCCGGAACGCCCGTGGCCGCGGGCGTCATAGCGGATCAGGCGGCGCCCTCCTGCAGCGATCGGCTCCCAGTTGTAGGTGCCGACGGCCTCCGGGGTCAGGCTGCTGCTGCAGAGGGGATGGGCCCAGACGGCGATCGGGCCGCTGTCGGCTTCCGTCCAGGCCAGGACAGTGCCGCGGATCGCAGTCTCGTTCCAGCGACGCCCGGTCGATTCACGTTCGATGTTCATGCTCCAAACATCTGCCCCGGCAGCGGCCCGTGGCAGACCGGGCCTCTCGCGGGGAGAGGCTCTCCCCGGCAAGGTCTGATGCAGGATGGGGCATGGACGGAGAGCAACTGGCGGATTTCCTGCGCGCACGACGCGCAGCCGTCCGACCGCCGGATGCCGCGACCGGTGGCATGCGGGGGGGTCTCGGGGCTGCGGCACGAGGAGGTGGCCGAGCTCGCCGGGATCTCCGTCGACTACTACACGCGTCTCGAACAGAACCGCACGAGCAGGCCGTCGGCGAAGGGCGTCGCCGCGCCGGCTGCCGCACTCGACATGTCCCCAGCGCAGCGCGCCCACCTGTTCCGGCTGGGACCAGCGGCCTTGCACTCCAACGTCAGCGCAAAGCCCTGAGTCGTCGGTGGGGTCTGCTGCACGATCGGGTGACATCTGAACTGGCTTGCCCTGTGGGGCGGGTGGGAAGGTCGCTGTGCCCAAGTCCTATCCGGAAGAGTTCCGCCAGGACGTGGTGCGGGTCGCGTGGAACCGTGGCCCCGGTGTGGTCGAGCAGGTGGCCACCGACTTCGGGGTCCACCCGATGACGTTGTGGAAATGGATGCGCCGGGCGGATGTCGACGCCGGGTCGGGGCCCGGGGTGAAGAGCCGAGAGAGCGCGGAACTACGGGAAGCGGGTCGGCGGATCAGGCTGCTGGAGCAGGAGAACCAGGTCCTGCTCCGGGCCGCGGCCTACCTGTCGCAGGCGCATCTGCCGGGAAAAGGATCTACCCGCTCGTGAAAGAGCCGGCCGCGGACGGGATGCCCGTCACGGTGACGTGCCGGGTGCTGAAGCTCGCCAGACAGCCCCACCAGCGTTGGCTCGACAAGCCGGTGGCCGACGCCGCGCTGGAGGAGGCTCACCGCGCGAATGCGCTGTTCAACGCCCACCGCGAGGAACCGGAGTTCGGCTGCCGCTTGGCGGACGAAGCCCGCAGCTCGGGAGCCGCGACGGCTCCCTCTTCCCCACGACCAGACCAACGACCACCCAAGCCGAAAGCCACATGATCAACGACTTCTGTGAGGACCTCTAAGCGACCGTGAGCACGACCTTGCCCCGGATGTGCGCCCGGGCGACGCGCTCGTGCGCCGCCCGGGCTTCCGCGAGCGGGAACGTGCTGTCGACCGCGACGCGAATCTTTCCTGCGTCGACCAGGCTCTGCAGTTCGGCGAGCTGCGCGCCGCTCGAGCGGACCGACACGGCCGTGACCGTGACACCCAGTCTTGCGTTCTCCTCGTCGTCGAACTGGCCGAAGTACACCGGGTAGAGGGACCCGCCGCGCTTGAGGGTGCGCAGGAAGCGCCTGCTGCCGGGACCGCCGACGGTGTCCAGGACCAGGTCGACGTCACGGACGACCTCCTCGGGCCGCTCCTTGGTGTAGTCGATGAACTCGTCGGCGCCGAGCTCGCGCAGAAACGTCTCGTGGACGCCGGAGGCCACTGCGATGACACGGGCCCCCTTCCACTTGGCCAGCTGGAGAGCGAGGTGTCCCACGCCACCGGCAGCGCCGTTGATGAGCACCGTGCTCTTGCTGTCGAGTGCCATAGGACGGTGCTGGGCCTCCTGGAACGGCGAGGGAAAATCGTGCCCCAGCTCGATCAGGAACTGCCACGCGGTCAACCCCGACATGACCAGGGCGGCAGCGCGCACGTGGTCGAGGCCGGTCAGCTTGCGGGCGAGGTCGGACGCCGGCGCGGTGACGTACTCGGCGTACGCGCCGCCTTGGAGAAGGGTGGGGAAGCGCAGAAGACCGATCACCTCGTCTCCGACCGCGAAGCCGTTGACGTCCGGACCGACGGCTTCCACGACGCCTGAGACGTCGGTCCCCGGAATCAGGGGGAGCTGAAACTCGGGCCTGATCTCGGGGGGTATGTCGGGCATCCCCTCGCGTGCATACCGGTCCGGAGGGTTGATGCCGGCCGCGTGCACGCGCACGAGCACCTCACCCGGCCCTGGCACGGGAACCGGCACCTCCTCGTGCCGCAGCACCTCAGGGCCGCCGTACTCGTGCAGCCGGATCGCTTTCATGGTCTTTTTCGGCACAGCGCTCTTCCTGCGTCTCTCGTGGGGACTAAGAAATGGATCAGCGATCCGTTTTTCCGAACCACTGATCCGAATATATGGACCACTGATCCGGATAGTCAAGAGGGGCAGTCCCGGGCCGACGTCGGGGGGGACCGCAACCAGCTGTTCGCCGCAGCGGGCACCGCCATCAGCGGGCAAGGCATCGACGATCACGGCGCGACATCGCATACAGGACCGACCCCGGCCTCACGAGGCTGCCCCAACTCGCCACGAGCGGCCCTTACTTCGAGGGTCCCAGGCTTGGCGCGAACAGGATTCCGACGACCGCGAGTTGCGGCCGGGCCCGACAGAGAACGGCACCGTCGACCCTGCAGACGAAACCGTCTCGCTCGCGAACCGGGCTCCCGGAGCGGGCCGCGACCGCAGCGAAGCGGCTGACGACAGCGGCGCGCACGAACGGTTCAAGACACGGGACGACCTCCCCGCTCCCCGCTTCTCGCCGGGCCCGAGACGACTCAGCGGCTACCGCGAGCCGACGGGACCCTGAAGAGGCGGCCGGTGCACGGTGCGAGTGAGCACTGAACGCCGAGTCGGGCGAAGCGCCACGGCAGTGGGAGCAGGCCAGCGCCATCAATCGCCGCACCGGCCGAACCCCAGGCGCGGGTGAGGAGTCACACACCGGCCTGACCACACGAGGAGGGGAGTGCGGATTCGACGCCCTCGATGACGCCTCAAACGTCAGGAGAGCGCCGCAGCAGCGCAGCCACCCCGGCTTCCACCCAACGCGCGATCCCGGGCAGTGACACACCGACGCCCGGCTCACGCGTCAGCCCACATCTCCTCCCCCTTGACTATCCGGATCGATGGTCCATATATTCGGATCAGTGGTCCGGATAAACGGACTATTTGTTCAGGTAGGACCATAGCGGATCGCCCACTCCCCCTTCGGCGTCACGCCGTCCACCGCAGCAGCCGGAGGCAACGAAGCCCGGCCGCGACCACCACCTGTTGAACCGGTGACGCATTGGGCGTAATCCACCGACTCAAGAAACAAGGACACCCCCCATGGAATTGAAGCTCGAAGTGATCGTGCTGCCCGTCTCCGACGTCGACCGGGCCAAGGCCTTCTACGAGAAGGCCGGATTCCGCCTGGACGTCGACTACAAGGCCAGCGATGACGTCCGGGTGGCGCACTTCACGCCGCCCGGTTCCGAGTGCTCGATCCTCTTCGGCGAGGGGATGACCCCCCTCGCACCCGGCTCGTTCCAGGGCCTGTACCTCATCGTCTCCGACATCGAGGCGGCCCGGGCGGAGCTCACCGGCCGCGGCATCGACGTCAGCGAGATCTTCCACGACGCAGGCGGCCTCTTCCACGGCCACGAGGACGGGGACGTCACCCACCATCGCCCCGGCCAGGAGCGACTGGCCGGCCTGCACCCCGAGCGCGCCTCCTACGGCTCCTTCGCCACTTTCAGCGACCCGGACGGCAACGGCTGGGTGCTCCAGGAAGTCTCTGAGCGCCTCCCCGGCCGCTGACCTCCCCCACAAACCGCCAAACCACCGTCCAAGGCCGCAACGGGCCGGGCCCGGCCCGCACGACAGCCAGTCCGGAGCAGCGTCTCTCGCGGTCCAGACCGAGGACCGGCACCAACAAACCGCCGGGCGAGCGCACAGGCAGGTGCTCTCCGCCGCCCGGCAGTCCGGCTGCCACGGCGATGCGCCGGCCGCCACGGCCGCCCCAGCCCGTGACCGGCCCCGTGCGGTGCGGCGGCCCCGACGCCGGCCCCGGCGCCGTCCGGCGGCTGGCGGCTGGCAGCTGGCAGCTGGCAGCTGGCGACGGCAACGGCAACGGCAACGGCAACGGCGAACAGGCCCGGGAAGAGGCCGCAGCCGTTGAGAGCTCGGCCCAGGCAGGCACCCAACTCGGAACAAACCCGTGAGGAACACAGCAGTGACGAACACAGCAGTGACGACCCAGACGACCCGCACCTACGACGTGATCGTCATCGGCGCAGGCCCGGTCGGCGAGAACGTGGCCGAACGCGTCCGCGCCGCCGGGCTCAGCACCGTGATCATCGAGCGCGACCTCATCGGTGGTGAGTGCTCCTTCTGGGCCTGCGACCCCAGCAAGGCGCTGCTGCGGCCGGTGGTGGCACGGGCCGACGCGAGCCGCGTGCCCGGAATCGACCCGGCGGTGGCCGGACCGCTGGACGTCGAGGCGGTCCTGGCCCACCGCGACAAGATGTCCTCGTACTGGAAGGACGAGGACCAAGCCGACTGGCTGAACTCCGCCGGCGTCGACCTCATCCGCGGTCACGGCCGTCTCGCCGGCCCCAAGCAGGTGGCCGTGCAGACCTCTGAAGGCGACACCGTCCACCTGACCGCCCGACACGCCGTCGCCGTCTCCACCGGCACCCGCGCCGCCCTGCCTCCCATCCCCGGACACGACACCGTCCGCCCCTGGACCAGCCGCGAGGCCACCACCGCCACCAAGGCACCCGGCCGCCTCGCCATCGTCGGAGGCGGCGTCGTCGCCGTCGAGATGGCCACCGCCTGGCAGGCCCTCGGCTCCCAGGTCACCATGCTCGTCCTCGAGAACGGGCTCCTGGAGCGTATGGAACCGTTCGCCGGGGACCTGGTCACCGAGGGGCTGCGTGAAGCGGGCGTCGACATCCGCTTCAACACGACCGCCACCTCCATGACACGCGAGGACGGCGAAGTACGGATCACCCTGTCCGACGGCGGACGGCTGGCCGCGGACGAGATCCTGCTGGCGACCGGCCGCGCCCCGCAGACCCGCGACCTCGGCCTGGAAAGCATCGGACTCACCCCCGGCGACTGGCTCACCGTCGACGACACCTTCCGTGTCACCGGCGTCGACGGCGGCTGGCTCTACGCCGTCGGCGACGTCAACCGCCGTGCCCTGCTGACGCACCAGGGGAAGTACCAGGCCCGCATCGCCGGCGCCGTCATCGGCGCCCGCGCCAACGGCGAGCACGTCGACGACACTCCCTGGGGCGCGCACGCCGCCACCGCCGACACGGCCGCCGTCCCGCAAGTCGTCTTCACCACCCCCGAAGTCGCCTCCGTCGGCCTGACCAGCCGCGAAATCGAACACAGCGGCCGCCGCATCAAGGTCGTCGACTACGACCTGGCCCACGTCGCCGGTGCCCACCAATACGGCGAGGACTACCGCGGCCACGCCCGCATGCTCATCGACACCGACCGGGGCACCGTCGCCGGCGTCACCTTCGCCGGCCCCGGCGTCGGAGAACTCATCCACTCCGCCACCATCGCCATCGTCGGCGAAATCCCACTCGACCGGCTCTGGCACGCGGTCCCCGCCTTCCCCACCCTCAGCGAGATCTGGCTGCGACTGCTGGAGACACACCGCGCCTGAACAGGGCCCCACCGGGTCACGCAGGGCAGCCCTTGCCGCGCCCGGCGCCCCGGCCGCCCGCAGGGAACAGACCTCCGCGGCCCCTCATATCGGGGGCAACAGCCAGCCCCCTCCATCGCCTCCTGAGGGCCTACTCAAGGCACAGTCAGACCCTCTGACAGAGGGCGCACACTAAGGAAAAAGACCATGAATCACGCATTTGGACGACGAGCCACCACCATGGCCGGCACTCTCGCTGTCGCAGCAGCCGCCCTGCTGGCAGTAGGCGGCACCGCAACGGCAATGTCCGACCCGTCCGCCGACCGCACCGCGGACACCTCTCGCTCCTCCAGCCTCAGCGTCCAGTACGGCGACAGTCGCGGAGACGACCGCGAGAACAGCAACCGTCGCGTCGACCTGTATGCCTACGACAACCACCGCACGCGGGAGCGGAACCAAAACACGTGGCACCGCAACAGCAACGGCGGCCAGCAGTACTCCTACGACAGCCGGCAGTTCCCCCGCTCGAACGCCGAAAAGCGCGACACCGTGAGCGCCAAGGCGCACGAGCTCAACGACCACACCTCCCACTGGCCCTCGGAGATATGCGCACACGCCCGGACACGTGCCAACACCGACATGAGGGTGCGGTCGCACCGGCCTCAGCCGCCGTGGTGCGCCCGCCAGTCCGCGAACACACAGCCGGCATCATGAGCAATCGCTCGATCAACCTCTGTACACCGAGCCCACGCTCACGCGGACCAGCGCGTGACGGCGCCGAACCGTCCCCGCGCGAACCCCGACGGCCCCCATGCCCTGCACATCGCCTTCGATGCCGACACCGACGCACCGGCCACCCGGGCATTCGGGCGTGATCTGCCGCGGGTGAGTCGTAGTCGCACATCCTTTGTCCACCCGTGTCCACTCGGCCGGAGTGTGCCTTGCGCCAGACCGGATGCCGTGCGGCGTGTCGCACTGCCTTCTCCGCAAGGCCGCCCACCTCACGGCCTCCCTCTCAGTGCCGGCACAGCGGCTGGAGCACAGCCACCACCTGGCGTCGTCCGGGCGGGAAGGTGACGGCCGGCCGCCGGGCAGATGCCACTCGCCTCACCGCCCGCCACCCGTGTCACCAACTGTCCGGAAGGACATCTTCCGGCGCGCCGCGAACACCCTCGCCTGCGCCTGGAAGGACCGTCCCCGGCAGGGACCGACCGCACGGTGCACTCCGCGTCGATGAGGCATGAGCACGGACCGCGGTGACGGCCACGGGGAGCGGCTCGCCCCTGCCCGAACAGCGCGCTACGCTTATCCGGATCAGTGGTCCATGTAATCGGACCACTGACCCGATTACATGGACCACTGATCCGGATATTCGAGGGGGACAGACAGATGCGGGTCGATGCCAGGAAGAACCGCGACCACCTGCTCGCAGTAGCGGGCGCCGCCATCAGGGAGCAGGGCGTCGACGTGTCCCTGCGCGACATCGCGCGCAGGGCCAATGTCGGTCTCGCCACACTGCTGCGTCACTTTCCCACGCGCGAGGCGCTCCTCGACGCCCTGCTCCACACGAGCTTCGGCGAGCTGACCGCCAAGGCGGACGCCCTCGAGACCGACGACTCGCCCGGCGATGCCCTCGTGTCGTGGCTGCGCGAATGCGTCGGCTGGACCACCGAATACCGGGGTGCGGTCGTGTTGATGGCTGCCGCCATCGCGGACCCCGACTCCGCACTTCACGCTTCGTGCGTCACCCTGCGCGCGGCCGGCACCCGGCTCCTTGTGCGCGCCCAGGCCGCGGGCGTGGCGCGGACCGACATCGACGGCGAGGACCTGTTCGCGCTCGTGGAAGCCCTCGCCTGGATCGGCGACCAGCGCTCGCTCGCACCCCGCGCCGACCACATCTTCGACGTGGTCTCCGGCGCCCTCCTGACCACCAGGGCGAACAGCAACGCCGAAGGAAGCACCCCCAGCTGAAATCGCCCCGCACGCGGACCGGCGAACTCACACCTGCCAGGACCCGCCCACCAGCCCGAAGTCCTCGACGGGCTGGAGTAGTACCGGCCGCTTGGGTCGAACCGCACGCTGAGCCGATCGGTGTCACTGTCAGATGAGCGGGCCGTGTCCGATGCGGGGCGGGCAGGCATGGAGCGGAGGTGTTTTCGAATGCCTAGCGATGACGTCCTTGTACTCATTGACGAGAGTGGCCGGGTTATCGAATGGGGACCTCAGGCTGAGGATCTGTTCGGATGGTCTGCCGAGGAAGCCCTTGGCCACATGGTTACCGCGCTGATTCGTGAAGCTGAGCGGCGTGGAAATCTGCCGGATGCGGCGTTGCTGGTCAAGCCGGTAGTGCGAGGAGCGGCCTTGGTCTGGCAGCTTCTCACTGCCGAGGACGCGACGTCGGGACAGGATGCAGCAATCTTGAAAGCTGTGTTCACCCATTCACCGATGCGACTGTATGTTCTCGACCATCGACTGTGCGTGGTCCGCATGAGCACCGTCACCGGTGAGGACGACCCGTCCGAGCAGCATGTGCTCGGTACGCATTTCCTCAAAGCATGCGGGTTCTCGGACCCCGAGGAAGAAGCCACCGTGGCGCAGAGGGTCCTTGAGCGCGGTGAGCCTGTGATGAACCGACTCGTCCGGCGAGTCAAGGCGCCGGGTCGGCCCATGCACCGCGTCTACTCCGTCTCCTACTTCCGTCTGGAGGACGGTGACGGCACCGTGGTTGGCCTGGTGATAGCGGCACTTGACGTCACGGAGCGAGAGAATTCGCGTAACCGTCTGGTGCTCCTGGACACCTTCCGTACGCGCGTGGGGCATCTGCTGAACGTGATGGTCGTCTGCCGGGAAATGGTCGAGGCGGTAGTGCCGGCCTTTGCGGGCATCGCCGACGTCGAAGTGATCGAAGACGTCGTGCGAGGCGAAGATCCTCCCCCTGTACCGGTCCGCCAAGACATTCTGCTGCGCCGAGCAGCCTTCCGGGGCAAGGGCACAGGTCCTGCGGTCGGCGTCGAGCGGCCGCTGCCGATTGGGAGCCCTTTCTCGGAGATCCTGTCCGACCTCCGGCCGCGCCTCGTGAAGGTCGACGGGAACAGCCCATGGCTGACCGCCGACCCGGCCCGAGCCGATGTCATCCGACGATCCGGTGCCCATTCCATGATCGTGGCCCCGCTGTCCTTGCGAGGCCATGCTCTGGGCCTGGTCAGCTTCTACCGCTACCAGCAGGAAGACCCCTTCGAAGAAGAGGACGTCGTAGTGGCGTCCGCCATGTGCGCGCACGCTGCACTGTGCATGGAGAACGCCCGACAGTTCATGCGCGAGTGGATCACCGCGCGAACCGTACAGCACAGGCTGCTCCCTCACCGGCCCGTCACACACGGCACGGCCGAAACCTCTCAACTGCACATTCCCGACCCGGAGGGCGGCGGCGCGTGGTCCGACGCGATCGCGCTACCCGGTGCACGGACCGCTCTGATCGTCGGTGACGTGGCCGGAAAGGGCATCGCCGCAGCCATCACGATGGGACTCCTGCGGACGGCGATCCATACCCTCGTAGCTCTGGATCTGCAGCCCGACGAGTTGCTGGCGCGTCTCAGCGACACCACCGCTCGTCTGGCGGCGGCGCGCGCCACACTGCCCGCCGACCCGGTGAACCGCGAACCGCTCACCGCCGGGTGTGCCATCGCGATCTACGATCCGGTCGACCTCACATGCACCCTCGCCCGCGCCGGCCTTCCTGATCCGATCGTGGTCTATCCCGATGGCACCTCGGCACCCCTGTGTGTTCCCGAGGGTCCGCCCCTCGCCGAACCGGGCAGCGCCCCTTTCCCCGCGATCACGGTCGGTCTCCCTGAAGGCACCACACTGGCCATGGGCACATCCGCACTGGCCGACGAGCTCCTGACGCCGCCCGGATCGCTGAGCCCGTTCCTGGAAGGCGTCGGCACAAAGCCACTGCATGACGTCCGCGACGACATTGCACGCACGCTGACCGCCAGCCCTCGCACCGGCGAGACGCTGATGCTGCTCGCCCGCACGAAAACACTCCCCCAAGACCGCGTACTGACCCGCGACCTGCCCGCAGATCCGCAGGCTGCGCCGATCGCCCGCGCAGCGGCCCGCCGCCAACTGGAGGTGTGGGACGTAGACGAGGAAACTGCGTTCACCACGGAGCTCATCGTGAGCGAGCTCGTCGGCAATGCCGTCCGCTACGGCGCTCCGCCCCTGCAGCTCCGGCTGATCTTCGAGCGGATGCTTACCTGCGAAGTCAGCGATACCACGCCCAGCTCGCCGCAGGTAAAACATGCCCGCACTGTCGACGAGACCGGCCGGGGGCTGTTCATCATCGCGAGCCTCGCGGACCAGTGGGGCACCCACTACCGCACCCGAGGGAAGACCGTCTGGGCGGAGCAATCCGCGGGTTCGACAACGGAGTTGCCTGAGCGCGACGGATAGACCGAGTACACCTTTCCCCTTCGGCGCCCTGTGTGCTGCCTGCAAGCATGAGGCCCAGGCCTTTGAGAGCCTCACGGTGAAGCACCGGAACACCACGGATGGGGACACTTTGGGCCATCGTTCGGGGATCGTCAGGAGCGGCGTACGGACACCTGGGACGAATTCCTGCGCCGGCCCACCCCTTCGGCCCTTCTCACGGCGGACGGGACTACCCAGTCTGTGAACGCCCCAACGGCCGCAACGCTCGGCAGACCGACCGAGGAGTGTCTGGGCTACGGCTTCCTTCGCTTGCTGCCCGAAAGCCTGCGGCCCTCGGCCGAGAGCGGAGCCGGTCGGTGCTGCCCCACATATGACGCGGCACCGGCCGGCTTCCTTGCTCAGTTGGCGGTGAAGGCGGGGTAGTCGGTGTAGCCCTCGGCGTGACCGGCGTAGTAGGTGTCGCGGTCGCCGTCGGCCAGCGGATGGCCCTGTGCGAAGCGCTCGACCAGGTCGGGGTTGGCGATGAAGGGGGCGCCGAAGGAGACCGCGTTGACGATCTTGTGGGCGAGGATCTCGTTGCCGAGGGCCTGGGTGAAGCCGAGGTTGGCGACGATGTTGCCCTGGTAGTGGGCGCGGTAGCGGGAGAAGAGGGCGATGCGCTCCTCAAGAGTGCCGGGGGTGCCCAGGAGGTGCAGGTAGGCCAGGTTGCTGTCGGTGAGCTTCTTGAACAGCTGGTCGTAGTCGGCGAGTGTCTCCTCGTCCGCGGTGAACGTTGTTCCGTTGTTCCAGCCCGGGGACATCTTCACGCTGATGCGGTCGCTGCCGAACACGTCACTGACGGCGTCGAGGATGTCGAGGAGGAACTGGGCCCGCTTCTCGCTGCTGCCTCCGTAGGCGTCGGTGCGGTGGTTGAGACGCGGGTTGAGGAACTGCGGGATCAGGTGGGACTGCTGGGCGTGGATTTCCACGCCGTCGAAGCCTGCGCGGTGGGCGTTCTCGGCCGCGTGGCGGTAGTCGGCGATGGTGGCGGCGATCTCGGCGGCGGTGTAGGCGCGCGGGGTGACGGTGTCCTTCGGGCCGGAGGGGGTGAAGGACTTCTCGCCGGGGTTGATGGCCGAAGGTCCGGCGGGCAGGCGGCCGCCGAGGTGGTCGGGGTGGGAGGCCGCGCCGAGGTGGC
Source organism: Streptomyces sp. NPDC059224 (assembly GCF_042754285.1). Lineage (NCBI taxonomy): Bacteria > Bacillati > Actinomycetota > Actinomycetes > Kitasatosporales > Streptomycetaceae > Streptomyces > Streptomyces sp. NPDC059224. The sequence goes on along the minus strand of NZ_JBHZAN010000017.1, from coordinate 195,363 downwards.
CGAGCTGGGAGACGATCCGGCCGCCGGCCTCGTGGACGGCTTCGGTGACCTTCATCCAGCCGGCGGTCTGCGTGTCGGTGTAGATGCCGGGCGCGTGGATGAAACCGATCGCGTCCGGGTTGACCCAGGTTCCCTCGGTGACGATCAGGCCCGCGCCGGCACGCTGCGCGTAGTAGGTCGCGTGCAGGTCGGTGGGGGCCAGCTCGGCGTTCTGGGCGCGGGCGCGGGTCATGGGAGCCATGACGACGCTGTTGGGGAGGTTCAGGGCGCCGAGGCGGACGGGCAGCAGCAGGGGCTGGGTGGTCATGAGCAACTTCCTTGTACATGGGGGGTGGATGAGGAGAAGGAGGAGGAATGGGCGGGGGCCCGGCTCAGTCCTGTTTGAGGGCATGGAGGCCGGAGAGCGGGCCGCCGAGCTGCATGAGGCGTCCGCCCTCGCGCAAGGAGCCGAGGTCGACGGGGGCGAAGCCGAAGGCGGCGGTGAGGTCCTTGACGGTGGTCTTGGCGTCGGCGTCGTCACCGGCGAGGAACAGCACCTGGCGTCCGGCCCGGTGGCGCGGGTCGGCGGCGATGTACTGGCCGTAGAGGGTGTTGAACGCCTTGACGACGCGGGCTCCGGGCAGCAGGGACGCGACGTGTTCGCTGCCGGTCAGCTCGCCCAGGTCGGCGATCTTCATGGGCGGGGGCGGGGAGGTGAACTGGTTGGTGGCGTCGATGACGATGCGCCCGTCGAAGGGTGGCAGGCCGGCTACCGCGTCGGGGATCTGGGGCCAGCCGACGGCGAGCACGACGAGTTCCGCCGCGGCGGCTTCCTGCGGGGTGCCGGCCTGGGCGAGCGGTCCGAGTCCGTCGGCGAGGCCGGCCAGGGAGGCGGGGCCGCGACTGTTGCTCAGTACGACCTGGTGGCCGTGGGCCACGGCGTGGCGGGCGATGGCCTGGGCGACGGTTCCGGCGCCGAGGGTTCCGATCTTCATGGCAGTGCCCTTCGTGGGGTTCAGGGGGCGGGGCTGGCGAGCAGGACGGTTCCGCTCCTGCCGGGGCGGCGGACATGGTCGATGGCCTTCGCGAAGTCGGCGAGGTCGTAGCGGGCGGCGACCTCGAAGAGTTCCGGGGCGGTCGCGGCCAGACGGGTGGCGAAGGCGACGTCTTCGGCCCGTTCCTCAGGCGTGCGGGCGGTCATCCACTGGAAGACGGACGTGCCCCGCACGGTCAGGGCCCGCGGGGTCAGCGTGAGCGACTCCAGCGGCGTGCTCCCGGAACCGAGCTGTCCGTAGGTGATCAGCGTGCCGCCGTCGGCGAGCAGCCCGGCCAGCTCGCCGGTGAGGGATCCGCCCACCGCGTCCAGTACGACCTGGGCGCCCCTGCCGCCGGTCGCGTCCTGGACCTGAGTGCGCCAGTTGGCGTCGGCCGTCGAGATGGCCGGCAGCGCGGGGAAGCGCTGCCGCAAGGTCTGCGCCCCCTTGGCGCTGCGCACCAGGTTGACCAGCCGGATGCCGTGCTTGAGCGCTGCGGCGCTGACCATTTTCCCCACCGACGAACCGGCGGCCGTCTGCACCACCGGACCGGCCTGGCCGCGCTGGGCGTCCTCGACCGCCTGCAGCAAGGAGAGCAGGGTCAGCGGGTTGACCAGCATCAAAGCCGCGGTCTCGTCGCTGAGGCCCTCGGGCACCGGCACCACACGATCGGCCGGCGCCGTGACGAGCTCGCTCCAGGCGTCCGGCACCGGGAAGAACGCCACCCGCTGACCGGGCCGCAGATCCTGCACCCCCGCGCCGACGGACTCGATGACGCCCATTCCCTCCACGCCGGGAATCCGTGGCAGAGCGAACCGCTGCCGCGGCCCTCCCGGAAGTCCCTCCACTCCCGCCAGGTCGCCTGGATGGACCGGCCGGGACAGCACCCGCACCTGTACCTGCCCCGCCGCGGGCGCAGCAGGTGCCGGCCACTCGCTCAGGCGCAGTACCTGCCCGGCTTGTCCGTGCCGGCCGTAGGTGATGGCGCGCATAACACTCTCCTTCCGGAAACTATTAATGATGAGCATCATTGATACTTTTGCTATGATGAGGGCCATCATTAAAGATGTCAAACAGAGCGCACCACGAGAGGACGGCCATGCCGCGGATCAGCAAGCAGGACAAGGCCCGCAACCGGCAGAACATCCTCGAAGCGGCCAGCCGCATGTTTCGCTCGCAGGGCATCGACGCGGTCGGCATCGCCGAGCTGATGAAGGAAGCCGGACTCACCCACGGCGGCTTCTACAATCACTTCACCTCCAAGAACGAGCTGGCCGTGGAGGTGTGCGGCGCCTCCTACGCCGCCTCGCTCAAGGGCCTGGCCCAGACGATCGAGGACGGTCCGGACCAGGCCGGCTCCCCGCTGGAACGCGTCGTGGCCGGATATCTGTCCACCGAGCACCGCGACGCCCCGGACGGCGGCTGCCCCTCCGCCTCCCTGGCCACCGACGCCGGACGGCACAGCGAAGCCGTGCAGAGCGCCTACGCCGAAGGCGTCGAGGGCTACCTCACCGGCTTCACCGCCGAGTTCCTGCGCGAAGCCGAGGACAAGGGCCGCAAGCTCGACCCGGCCGAAGCCCGCCACAGGGCCATCCGCCTGCTCAGCGAAATGGTCGGCGCGCTGATGCTCGCCCGCGCCGTACGCCAGGTCCAGCCCGGGCTCTCCGACGAGATCCTTCGGACCACCCGCAGCCACACGCTCGACTGAACCCCATTCAAAACCCCTGGGGAACTGAAACCGAAGGCGTCCGCGACAGGCGGCCCGGCCCCGCCACCATCAACAACCCGCTAAACGCAACTCTCCTGGGCTTCTGACCAGTGACTTCGTTGCGTAATGACCCTCCCGGGCTGCACACCTCTGAGGCCCTCCACCGTCGTGGGGGCCTCAGTGCGGAGCCGACATCGCGCGCCGGAGGGTGGTCGGAGGTGTGACCAGTTCGCCGGTCGGGTGAATGGGCCCGCGGACCGGCCGACACGGCCTTGCCGAGCGCCACGAAGATCACACTCCTGTTCGTGATCTTCGAAACGGAGACCCGGCCGTGTGTCTCGCCCCCACCCGACACGTCCTGATCGCCGCGCTGTCCGCGCCGCTCTCGCTGCTCGCCTCCACCGCCCCCGCATCAAAGCAGCCGTGGCAGCCGGCACCGAGCTTCAGGAGCGCGACACCCTCAAGAGCGTCGGCCTCGCACCCGCCATGACAGCCGCGCTCATCGCCCGCGGTGTCCCCGAGCCGACTGCGCATCTCGCGGGCGAGCTGGAAGTCCTCGCGTTCAAGCGGGGCTACGCCCAGTGGTCCGAAAGCGATCGTGATGACGCGGAAGGGCTCGCGCCACATGCACTGACAGCCCTGGAGGACCGCGCGGCGACTGCGTCGCTGGGCTGATCGATGCCGTTTGGCGGGGGCAGACCGAGCCCAGTGGGTGCCGTGAGTGCCGTGAGTGCCGCGCCCCGTGCCGCGTCAAATGGCTGTACCCCAGGTGCTGCTTGCGCGGAGCGAACCCCGCCAGTGGTGCGTCGCCCTGAAGCCGGCGATGCCACCGCCCCACACCGTCGGCCGCGCCGGTGATCTCCCGCATGAGATCGTCGAGTCGCGTGGCGTCGGTGCGCCGCGACTCATCCGCGATCGAGTCCAGGAGCTCCGCCGCGCCCCCCGGTGGGGATCGGGGTCGGCAGCTTCTTCGCTGCCATGACTTCCTCCGTGTTCGGCCCGCTCGCAATATTCAGCTCGACGTGCCAGACGGGCGCAGGCTGAACCAGGTCCACTTTCCGTCAGGGCGGACCAGGTGACCCCACGCCTCGCTGAGGGCCTCGATCAGGTACAGGCCACGGCCCGACTCCGCGTCTGCGCTCGGGTTCTCGGCTCGCTCGGGCGGGACGTCAGTGCTGCTGTCGTGGACGGCGCAGATAAGGCGGCCGGTGGGCGGGTGGTGTTGGATCACTACGCGCACCTGTTCGGTGTCGGTGTGCTCGACCGCGTTGGCCACGGCCTCGGACAGCAGCAGTCGGCCGTCGGAGGCGGCGGCGTGGTCCGCGCACAGCGCCGTGAAGGCGCGGCGTGCACGGCTGACGGAGCAGGTCAGCGCGGGCAGGGTCAGCGAAGCGGACATCGTCAGCTGTGCGGCGAGACGGGTCGGCATGTGGGTCTCTCCTCCGGACTCGGCCCCCACCGCACACCACCGTAGAGCCGGGGCCACTCGCCCGGGATCGGCCCGGCGGCCAGACGTCATCGGCCGAAAGGACGATGACGCTGACCTGGTCCTTGCGGCCGGTGAGATGCCCGCCCGGCCGATGTCCGCGCCCCCGCACACCCCGGCAGTGTGGGGGAGAACGGACTGGACGGACCCCAGAGGCGAGCCTGCTGCTCCGAGTTCTCTACCTCGTCGGCACTGCCGCCTTCGTCACGGACGGCGTGCCGGCCGCGCACCGCGCCAAGCTGGACCCCTTCGGGGCCCCGTCGTGGCTGTCGTCTCGGCCATCGCCGTCGGGACGATCCGCACGCTGGGTCCTCGGCCGCGCGCCCTTGTACCGGACCCATGACTGGCTCCCGCTGAGCGTGATCACGACGGTCGGCGGCGGCACCATGCGGCTGCTGCGCACCCGAGAGCTGCCCGAGCGCACTCTGCCGATCGTGGACGCCATGGGCCTGTCTGCGGTCACGGTCACCGGCGCCCAGGCTGCCCTGGAACCGGGTGCCAGGCCCTGGCGGTCCTGCTGCCCGCCGTACTGACCGGCACATCGCGGGCGAAATCGTCCGCGACGTGCTCTGCGGACGATTCCCGCCGCAGGTACTGCGCGAGGAGGTGTACGCGTTCGTGGCCCTCGCAGGGGCGGGCTGCCGCCTGCTGCTCGACCGGGTGCGCGTGACCGGGCCTGCCCCGATGGCGCTCGGCGCGGCCATGGTCTTCGCGGTGCGGCTCACTTCGATCGGCTCCGACCTGCACCTGCCCGCACGTCGTACGGTCGAACGGGAGCAGCGCGGCCGACGGGCGGGGCTGCGGTGGCCGGCGGCATTCAGCCCCTGGGGGCGGAGGCCTCGCGGGCGGCAGTCCGACTAGGCCGGGTGCCGGCCCGTTTCGTCCTCGGGAGCTGAGCAGGCACCGGTTACGGTTCGTTTTCGGCGGCCGTCTCCGGGAACTCGGCGACGACCCGCCAGCCGTTGGCGGTCGGACCCGACTCGAGGTGACCGCCGAGCGCGCCCGCCCGCTCGGACAGGCCCAGCAGGCCCCACCCGTGCCCGGTAGCGCGTCGCTGGATCGGCGGCGGCTCGCGCCGCGATCCGTCGTCGCTGTCGGTGACTTCGACACGCAGCCCGTGTCCGGTGCGACGCAGGCTGATCTCCACGCGCGTTGCCGTGGGGGCGTGCTTGCGGATATTGGTCAGGGCCTCGCGCACCACGCGGTGGGCGGACGCGGCCAGGTCCGGGGCGAGCTGACGATGCAGGGACGGGTCGATGTCGAGGTCGACCGGCGGTCCGACCAGTCGGAATTCGGCGGCGAGCGCCGCGATGTCGTCGAGCCCCGCCAGCGGGGCCGTACTGCTGTTCTCCTCGCGTAGGACCCGCACCACGCGGCGCATCGCGGTGAGCGCCTCGTTGGCGGCCTCCTCGATCCGGGCCATGCGCTCCCGGTTTCCCGGTTCGTCGTCGGGGACCGCGCGGGCTGTCTGCGCCTGGACCAGAATGCCGGTGACGTGGTGGGCGACGAAGTCGTGCAGTTCCCTCGCCAGTTCGAGCCGTTCGGCACCGCGCGCCTGCTCCACCGCGACGTCACGCTCGGCGTCCTGGTGGCGCAGGTAGAGGGCGAGGGCAACGGTCGCCACCGTGGCTGCGCCGATGGTGGCCGTGACCGGGCCGGGGTGGGCGTCGCGGGCCGGGGTGGTCACGGCCGCGAGGGCGATCACCGGGCCGAGCCACAGCGCCTGCCCGGTCGGAGCGCGGCGCAGGACTCCGGACAGCAGGACAAGCAGCGCGACCGACTCGCCGACGCCCCAGAGGTGGATGGACGGGCGCAGCCCGAGCATGACGGCCGTGCAGGCCAGTGAGCCGCAGGCGGCGGCCAGACCGCGGACCGCGAGCGGCGGGCGCCGCAGGGGGATCGCCCAGGCGCTGGCGAACAGGCCCGAGGCGAGGATGGTGAAGTTCGCTGCACCGAAGCGGGTGGCGAAGTGCAGCGTCTCGAATGTGACGGCCAGCGCGAGTACGACCGCGAGCGCGAAGTGGCCGGCGACGGTGCGGGTGGGCCAGTCGGAGATGGCCCAGATGCGGCGTCCGGTCCCGGCAGCCTCCTGCGGAGCAGGCGGGGGGTATGACGGGTTGGCCCGGTTCGTCGGCATGAGTGGTGGCCTCGTCTGTGGCGGGTCAGGACCGGCGCATGAGGCCGGACTCCCATGCCCACGCGGCGACCTCCACCCGGTTGCGGGCCCTGAGCTTCTCCTGGATCTTGCTCAGGTGTGTCTTGACGGTCGAGAGGGAGAGGAAGAGTCGACTCGCGATCTCCTGGTTGGTGGCGCCCTGGGCGACCTCGCGGGCCACATCCAGCTCTCGTTCCGTCAGCCGGCGACCGCGTTCGCGCTGCGGCGTGGACGGCTCGTGGCCTGACAGCAGCCGCACCGTCAGTGAGGGGGAGATCAGACAGTCGCCTGCCGCCGCCGCTCGGACGGCCTCGATGAGCAGGCCGGGCCCCGCGTCCTTGAGCAGGAAGCCGCAGGCACCGCGGTGCAGGGCGGTCCGGACGTAGTCGTCCTGGTCGAAGGTGGTGACCACGACGACCTTCGGCACCGGCTTCCCGGCTGCCGCCTCGGCGCCCAGTCGCTCCAGCACCTCCAGCCCGTCCAGACGCGGCATCCGGATGTCGAGCAGCAGCACGTCCGGGCGCAGTTCGGCCGAGGCCTGGAGCGCTTCGAGCCCGTCCGCGACGTCGGCCAGGACGGTGATCCCGGGTTGGGCGTCGAGGATGGCCCGGAAGCCGCCACGCACCATCTCCTGGTCGTCGGCGACGACCACGGTGATCGCCATCTGGTCCTCCTGGCTGCGGGCTCGTCCTGTGGCCCATTCTCGGCCCCGCCCCGGCGGGTTGCGGTACGCCGGCGCGCAGGTCGTCCGTTCGGCCGAGCCGATCGGACCGGAAGACCAAGCGGTCAGCCGCAGCCGGCGTCTTCCTGGCCTTCGCGATTGCCTCGTTGATCGGCATGGCCGGGCCGCAGACTGCCGGCGAGCCACTGTTCCACGGCGGCGACGTGGACGGCGGAGACGGAAGCGGCTATAGGGTCTGTTTGGGAAAGTGGATCTTGATCGTTGATGATCACGTCCTGTGGGACGTGGGGATCTGGCGAACGGCCAGCGGGCCCGGCTGGAGCCTCTGCTGCCGACGGGCATCAGGCCGGGCCGGCCGCAGGTGTGGACACGGCGGCAGCTGACAGACGGCATACGGTGGCGGACCCGGACCGGTGCTCCCCGGCGGACGTGCCCGAACGTTATGGGCCGTGGGACCGGGTCTACGACCTGTTCCGGCGTGGACACCAGGTTCATCGAGACCAACAAAGGAATCCTCGCCGCACTCCTCGACTGTGGGCTCCCTGAAAGCCGCGTCAACACCAGCACGGGGTCCGGAAGGTCTGGCGGCAGCTGCACCGCGAGGGCCTACCGGTGGCCCGCTGCACCGTCGCCCGGCTGATGCGCGACCTCGGCCTTCAGGGCGCCCGACGCGGGAAGAGATCCGCACCACCATCCGGGACGACGGCCACGAGAGGGCCAGCGACCTGCTGCAACGCGACTTCACCGCGTCCCGTCCGAACGAGCGGTGGATGGCCGACTTCATGCCGCTCCACAGAGCCCACCGCTCCACCTCCCGATCAAGGTGCCGCGACGATCAGTTGAATCCGTCCTGTACACATCGTTCGCGTTCACCGCGCATCTCCTCGACGCCGCCCTCGACGCTTCGATCGGCACCGTCGGCGATGCTCTGGACAACGCGCTCATGGAATCCCGGCCCCGCCTCCACAAGACGGAGTTGATCAAACCCCGCAAGCCCTGGCACGGCCTTGCCGACGTCGGACTTGCCACCGCGGAATGGGTCGACTGGTTCAACAACCAGCGCCTCCACACGGCGATCGGAGACATCCCGCCCACGAGCACGAGACCAGCTCCTACGCTCCACACCAGCCCCAACCGGCGCCTGGAGTCAACGCATAGAGCCTCCACCGATCCCTGAGCGGTTCACACTCCCCCGCCCCGGTTCCGTGCGGTGAATCTTCAGTCCTGGGGGGTGTGTGCCTGTTCAACGGCGTACGTGTGGGGCCCGGCCGTCGGGACGGCCGGGCCCCACACGAGAGGGTGTGCGCGGTCAGGTCACCATCGGTACCAGCGGCCGCGGCTTCCTCCAGCGTTGGTGGATCGCATGACGAAGCCGAGCAGCCACAGCACGAGAACCACCACGGCCACCCACCAGAGAATCTTGATGGCGAATCCGGCGCCGAAAAGAATCAGGGCGAGCAGCAGAACGAGAAGCAGGGGAACCATAGTTATCAACCTCCTGGCCGCCGTGTGCCCTGCCGATCGCGCTCTACTCACCGAGCAGTCCTTGTTTGTGAAGGGACTGCCGGGGCACCAGCGGCGTTACCGCGGCAGCGGAAGTGAAGCGACGAGGAGGAATATCTCATGAGTGCCGGCGAGAAGGCCAAGGCGAAGACCGAGCAGGCTCAGGGCAAGGCCAAGGAGGCCCTCGGGCGCGCCCTCGGCAACGAGCGCTTGACCGCCGAAGGGCAGGTGCAGAAGCGCGCGGGTGACGCCCGCGAGGCCAAGGAGAAGGCCAAGGACGCCTTCAAGCGCTGACGCTCGTTCGGCGAGGGCCGTCCCCGGAACCGTTCCGGGGACGGCCCTCGTCCTGTGTGATCGCCTGCTGTCCATGCCGGCCGCCGGCCTCGCGCCCGCCGGTCGCGCCGGTTACGCGACCCCCAAAGGGCGTCACTACCGGACTGTCCTTGGCCGGGCACCGTCGGCGGTGCAGGCCACCGAAACGACGGCCGCCGAGCTCGATCGCAATCGGCCGCGGCCAGCCCGCCGGCCCGGTGCGGGATCGGTGGTCCTGCGGCAGGCCCGGCACCTGCTCGACAAACACCGCGTGGGAGCGCGCCGCGGGCGTGGAACTGACGGGCGGCGGCAAGGTTCGCCGCTCCCGGGGGCGCAAGCGGGGCCGGTGCCGTGTCGTCGTCTGCGGGTTCGGTCCCGGCCGGGCTCGCGGGTAACCGGTCAGTGGTCTTGGCGGGCGTCGGCTGGGGTCTCGGCGGGCCGTGCGGAGTCGTGGTGGTCCAGGAGCGTCAGCAGCCTGGTCTGTGTCCGATCTCATGACCACGGCCGGCCGCAGCGAGGAGGCGACGTGAAGCCCGCCAGGGGCCGCGGCGTCCGGTCGGCGGCCTGTCCGGTTCCTGCGCGAGCACGATCTTCACGACGTGCTCGCGCAGCCAGGTGGCAGGGTGGGAGCGGGCGCCTGCTGGAGGCGCCGAGAAGCTTGTTGAGGTTGACCGAGCTCAGCAGCACGAGGTTCCTCCAGAGCGGGGCAACAGGGGCAGAAGCCTGCGGGAGGCAGCCTCGTCCCTCCGTGCCCCGGCCCCTGCTCCGGGGCACGCGGCTCGAACGCGACCGAACGTGTGAACCGCCGCTCGGCACACCCCGTCGCCACCGTTTCGCCACCCCCGTGGTGGCTTCTGGCCACAGCGTCGTAGGTAAAGCTATGGTGATCCGCGCTTGTCCAGCGGAGTGGATCACCATGGGGGCTTCACCGTATGAACGACTCACCTGAGGTCTCCGGCCCGGTCCTCCCGGGTTCCCCGGAGCCGTTGTGGATCCAGGCGGTCAATGTGATCCGGGGCGAGATCGATCGCGGGGTGCTCCGGCCCGGTGGCCGGCTGCCGCCGGAGCGGGAGCTGTGCCAGCAGCTGGGCATCAGCCGGGTGACGTTGCGCAAGGCGCTGGGCAGTCTGGTCGAGGCGGGTGTGCTCAACCCGTCGCACGGCAGGGGTTGGTACGTCGCGCAGAGCGCGCAGAAGAAGGAGTGGCCCAACAGCCTGGAGTCGTTCAGCGAGACGGCGAACCGGATGGGGTTGAAGCCGCACTCGAAGGTGCTGCGGGCCGACACGAGTCCGGCGAGCATCGACGAGGCGGAGCAGTTGGGCATCGCGCCCGGGACCGCGCTGTTCCGGCTGGAGCGGGTCCGGCTTCTGGAGAGCGTGCCGATAGCTCTCGACCTCACCCGCCTGCGGCACGCGCTGGTGCCGGACATCGAACAGGTCGACTTCCAGGAGCGGTCGCTGTACTCGACGCTCTCGGCGGCCGGTGTGGAACCGGTGCGTGCGGACAGCACCATCGAGGCGACCAAGGCTGACGAGCGCACTGCCGAACACCTCGCTCTCGCGCCCGGCGACCCGGTCCTCGTGATGCGGCAGCTGGCGCTCAACGCGCAGCAGGAGCCGTTGTTCGTTTCGACGATCCAGTACGCGGGTGACCGCTACCGGCTGCGCACGTCGTTCGCCCGCTCGTAGCCGGTGCGGCGGTAGGGGGTGGTTCGTCAGAAGAGGACCACGCCCTTGACGAAGTCGGGTGCGGCCTCTCGCATCGCGCCGAACGCCTCGTCGACCCCGTCTAGGCCGAACCGGTGGGTGATCAACGGCGCGTAGCTGAAGCGCCGTTCGCCGATCAGATCGAGGGCGTCGCGCATCGCGGCGACCAGGCGAGTGCGGTCGGGGCAGAAGCCGTTGACCACGGTGACGGCCTTGTACCAGAGGTCCATGTCCATCATGGCGTCGCCGGTGTGGTGGTATCCGACCACGCAGAGCGTCCCGAACGGCCGGACCATGCTGCCGGCCGTCTTCAGTCCGCCGGTGGCGCCGGTCGCCTCCAGGACGATCTCGGGCCGGGCGTCCGTGGTCCGGCTGGTCTGCGTGCGGTATTCCTCGGGCAGCTCGTCGGGGGCGAAGACGAGGTCGGCGCCGAGGCCGAGCGCGCGGCGGCGGCGCTCCGGGTCGGGGTCGACGCCGATGAGCAGTCCGGGCGCGTGCCGCTTGGTGAGCTGCACCAGACCAAGACCCATGAAGCCGAGGCCCACGACGGCCACCGTGGCGCCCGGGCGGACGGGGGTGCGGGAGAGTGCCTCCTCCAGGTCGGCGACCGGTTCGCCGATCGCGTGGGCCGGTTCGATGCCCGGCGGCACGGGCAGTACGGCGTTCGCGTCCATCACGGCGAGGGTGGCGAACCCGTCGCCGCCCAGGCCGGTCACCACGTCTCCCGGCCGCCAACGGGTCGCGTTCCGTCCGGCGACGGCGACCCGGCCGACCATCTCGTGACCGAGCCGGACAGGGGCGTCGGCCGGATCGTGGCCGAGCCAGGGCCCGATGTCGGAGGTGCAGACCCCGCACGCCAGGACTTCCACCAGGATCTGGTCGTCAGAGGGGACCGGGTCGTCGGCGATGACGATCTCGGAGGTGCGCGGGCCCACGACTTGACTGAACTTCATACGGGTCTCCTGTCCGAGTGGTGCCTGCCAGTGTAGCCAAGTGGTTCTAAGTGGTAAGCCCTGGTTCGCAGTGTTCATGGCCGGAATAGCTGTCATGTTTTTTCCCTTTTGCCCCGAAATTGCCGATAAATAGGGCGTGTTTTCGCCGCGTCACCTTCCGTTCGACCTCTAGACAGGACCGGTCGACGTATTAAGATGTCTGCAAGAGGTATGCAAGTGGCACACCCGCAGATCCCATCGGAAGGGAGCGGTCATGGACGACTCCGCGCGGACCACGACGGATCAGTGCCTCTCCGCGGTGACGGTCAGGGCGGGTTCGCAGGGCCGCGGGCACGCGTTCGGTCTGCTCGTCCGGTGTGGCGCCGGCCGGTCTCGCGGACGTCGACCTCGCTGCAGCCGAGGCATTGGCCGCGGAACTCGCCATGCCGCACGTGAGCGGCGACTTCCGCGAACTGCTCGCGGACATGCGGCCGGACACCGCCGACGTCGGTACGTCACCGGCCCGCCACCTCGACGTCGTGCGCACGGCGATCGCGGCTGGCGCGCGGGCGGTGCGCTGCGAGAAGCCGATCGCCCTCGGCCACGGCGATGCCGTGGCCGTGACGACCGAGACGGCCGGCGCCGAAGTCGTCCTGACCGTCAACCTGCAACGTCGCTTCGATCCCGTGCGGACCCAGGCACACGAGCGGATCGCACAGTGCGAGATCGGCGACGTGGTGACCGTCGAGGGCCACTGCCCGAACCTCTTCGACCGGGGCACCCACACCCTGGACCTGATCCCGTACCACCGGCCGGACACCGCCGCGAAGTGAGGTACTGGACCGGACCGGCGTCTCCGTCGACCGCTACGTCTACGGCGTCTTCACCGAGACCGCCTCACTGACGCAGGTCGGCTGGGCGGGACCGGGTAAAGGCGGTGGTCCCCACCGGACGCGAACCGCACACCCCCGTCATCGATTTGGAGAACGACCTCGGACCGATCGTCCAGGGAACCCGGGGCGGGCCTACCTCCGCGGTGCCCGCACCCTGCTCCGGATCCTCGACAGCGACGAACTGGTGCGGCAGTCGGCCCTTCGGCACCGGCCCCCGCACCTGGGAGCGCAGTGTCTACCCGGCGATCGCCGCCGGAACGGCCGACGCGATCCGCGACCCGGCCGCCGTGCTGCGCACCGGCCGACGACCCGTGCCGCGCGCCTGGCACGCGCCGCGCGGCGCCGAACTGATCTTCGTCCCTTTGAAAGCAGCTGGTCCACACGGCGGTTTCCGCTGCCGCTGGACCGCATGGACCACGCCCTGAACATCGGGCGGGCGGAGGGCTTCTGAAGCCCTTCCGGTGAATTGCGCTCCACCTACTGAATCGAGCCTCCGCATGCAGATTCCCCGGCCCCGCCATGCCCCGGTGATGCACACGGGCACGCCGGCCGCACGCGCCCCAGGGCCCACCGCCCTGACCGCCGGACAGCCCGCCGGCCGCGCCACCGGACCCGCCGCCCTCGCCGTGATCAGCGGCGACGACGTGTACGAGGATCTCTTCACCGCGGCCTCCGCGCTCCAGGGCGCACTGACCGACGAGGGCTTCGCCGTCCGGACCCGACTGGGTACCGCGTCACTGGACAGCGCGGCCGACGCCGACGTGGCCGTCCTGTACACCGCGCTGGGCCGCTTCACCACCGGACAGCGCGAGGCCCTGGCGCGAGCGGTGCACGGCGGTTGCGGTCTGGTCGCTCTCCACTCCACCACGGTCCTCGCCTCCTCGCCGGACCAACTTGACCCGGGCGACCGGCTGTTGGCCGAGCTGATCGGCAGCCGCTACCTCTCGCACGGACCCCGGCCGCACGAGAGCCGGTTCCAGGTTCGGCTCGACCCGGACCACGAACTCACGGCGGACATCGACCCGTTCGAGGTAACCCACGAGCACTACCGGCTCGCCACCGGGCCCGACGCACGCGTCGTCGCGTGGCGGGAGACCGGCTCCGGAACCGAACCGCTCGTCCACACCCGCCGGAACGGGAACGGCCGGGTCGTCTACCTCCAACTCGGCCACGACATGCGGATCTGGGGCGAGCCAGGAATGCGCCGACTGGTCCGGCGTGCCGCCCGCTGGGTCTGCCGGTCCGGCCGCGCACAGAACGGGGAGTGACCGGTGCGCACACTGCTACGAAAGACCGTCTTCTACCTGCTCACGGCCTGGGCCGCGATCAGCCTCAACTTCCTCATCCCGCGCATCATGCCGGGCAACCCGGCGGACAACCTGATCAACCAGTTCCACGGCAAGCTCAGCCCCTCCGCGGTGCACGCCCTGCGCATCCTGTTCGGGCAGTCCAACCAGAACCTCTGGCAGCAGTACGTCAGTTACTGGCACAGCGTCTTCCACGGCGACTTCGGCACCTCCTACGCCTACTACCCGTCGAATGTCAGCACGGTCCTCGGCCAGAGCATGTACTGGACGCTGATCCTGATCACCCTCTGCACGGTGCTCGGCTTCGTCATCGGCACCGCCCTGGGCATGCTCGCGGGCTGGAAACGCGGCAGCTGGCTCGACTCACTGGTGCCTGTCACGACGTTCCTGTCGTCGATCCCGTACTTCTGGTTCGCGATCATCATGGTCTATCTCTTCGCGATCACCTTCAAATGGTTCCCGCTGTCCGGCGGTTACGCGCTGGACCAGCACATCGGCCTGAACGCCGGTTTCATCGGCAGCGCGATCAACTACGCCGTCCTGCCGGCCGTCACCATCACCGTCGCCTCGGTCGGCGGCTGGCTGATCGGCATGCGCAACATGATGGTCACCACGCTCAGTGAGGACTACGTACGCCTCGCCGAGGCCAAGGGGCTGTCCCGGCGCCGGGTGATGTACACCTACGCGGCCCGCAACGCGATGCTTCCGTCGCTGTCCGGCTTCGCGATGTCCCTGGGGTTCGTCATCGGCGGCTCCATCGTCACCGAGGTGGTCTTCAACTATCCCGGTATCGGGTCGGTCCTCTTCAAGGCCGCGCAGGCCGCCGACTACCCGCTGATGTCGGCCATCTTCCTGCTCATCACGGTGCTGGTGCTCGTCGCCAACCTCATCGCCGACATCGCGTACGTCTTCCTCGACCCGCGGACAAGGGAGAGCTGACCATGGCCCTGCAACCCGCTGCCCTGGCCGAGGCGGACATTCCCTCCGAGTCGTCCGGCGGACCCGGCCGCCTCTGGCTGCGCCTGCTGCGCTCACCGCTCACGCTCAGCGGACTGGTGATCGTGCTGATCTTCCTGGTGCTGGCCGTGATCGCCCCCTGGATCTCGCCGTACGACCCCTCCGCCGTCAGCGACACCACCCTTGCCGGGCCCTCCGCCTCGCACTGGCTGGGCACCACACAGAACGGCCAGGACGTCCTGTCGCAGATGCTCTACGGCGCCCGCGCCTCGATGCTCGTGGGCATCGGCTCCGCGGTCCTCACCACCGTGCTGTCGGTGCTGGTCGGTGTCACCGCCGGCTACGTCGGCGGGCTCGGCGACGAGGTCCTGTCGCTCCTGGCCAACGTGTTCCTGGTCCTGCCGAGCCTGCCTCTGACCATCATCCTGGCCGCCTATCTCCCGCACAGCGGCTCCCTCGGCATCATCCTGGTGATCACCGTGACCGGTTGGGCGTGGGGCGCCCGGGTACTGCGCGCGCAGACCCTGTCGCTGCGCAAGCGTGACTTCGTGGAGGCGGCCCGGGCCACCGGCGAGCCCACCTGGCGGATCATCGTCAAGGACATCCTGCCCAACCAGGTGGCGGTCATCGCCGCCGCCTTCCTCGGCACGGTGACCGCGGCCATCCTCACCCAGGCCAGCCTCGCGTTCCTCGGACTCGCCGACGTCACCCAGTGGTCCTGGGGGACGATCCTGTACTGGGCGCAGACCGGCAGCGCACTGCTGACCGGCGCCTGGTGGTGGTTCGTGCCGGCCGGACTGGCCATCGCGATCCTCGGCACCGCGCTGTCCCTGGTCAACTTCGGCATCGACGAGTTCATCAACCCGCGGCTGCGCCAGGCCGGCATCGGCACCAAGAAGGCCCAGCGCGGCCAGGTGACGGCCAAGCGCACCCGCCGCGTCAGGCGCCGGGCCCCGGCAGCGGCCCGCACGGCCCCCGAGCCCTTCACCCAGGACAGCATGGACGTCGTACTCGACGTACGCGACCTGCGGGTCGAGTACGTCGGCGAGGGCGGCCGCACCCCGGCGGTCAGCGACGTGTCGTTCACCCTGCGGCGCGGCGAAGTGCTCGGCATCGCGGGCGAGTCCGGGTCCGGCAAGTCCACCCTCGCGTACGCCATCACCCGGCTGCACAGACCGCCGGCGGAGATCTCCCAGGGCGAGATCCACTACACCAAGCCGGACGGTGAGAGCGTCGACGTACTGGCCATGGACGACGCCGAACTGCGGGAGTTCCGCTGGGAGGAACTGTCCATCGTCTTCCAGTCGGCGATGCACGCACTCAACCCCGTGCTGCGCATCGGTGCCCAGATCGAGGACGTCATCGTCGCCCACCGGCCGGGCATGGCCGCGCCGGAACGGGCTGCCCGCGTCATCGAACTGCTCCGCACCGTCGGCATTCCGGCGGACCGCGCGAACTCCTACCCGCACGAACTGTCCGGCGGTATGCGGCAGCGCGCGATGATCGCCGTCGGGCTCGCGCTGGACCCCGAGATCATCGTGATGGACGAGCCGACCACCGCGCTCGACGTGGTCATCCAGCGGCAGATCATCGAGCAGATCATGGAGTTGAAGGACCGGCTCGGTTTCTCGGTCGTGTTCATCACCCACGACCTCTCGCTGCTGATCGAACTCTCCGACACCATCGCCGTGATGTACGGCGGGAAGATCGTCGAGAAGGCCGCGGCCGACGACTTCTACCTGCGTCCGCAACACCCCTACAGCCGCGGACTGCTCGCCTCCTTCCCCACCCTCGGCGGCCCGAAGCGGGAGCTGACCGGCATCCCCGGCTCCCCGCCCGACCTGCGCAGGCTTCCCACCGGCTGCGCCTTCCAGCCCCGCTGCCCGCACGCCCTCGACGCCTGCGCACTGCAGGTTCCGCCGCTCTACGAGATCGCCGGCCCCGGCGGCGGCACCTCACTGGCGGCCTGCCTGCTGCACCGGGACGACGAGCAGGACCAGGCCTCGCGGACGGACGCGACGGCGGAGCCCGCGCGCCCGCACGACGCGCGGACCACCATGAACGAACTCGCGACAGGTGACACACGATGAGCGGTGAGACGACGGCCCTGGCCGACCACGGCACCGGACCCGACGGCGCGGCCGACGCACCCGTCCTCGAGGCCGTCCATGTGACCAAGCACTTCCCGGTACGAGGCGGACTGCCCCGGCGCGGATCTCCTCGCAAGGTCGTGCACGCCGTCGAGGACGTGAGCCTGAGCCTGTACGCGGGACGGATCACCGCGCTGGTCGGCGAGTCGGGATCCGGCAAGTCGACCCTCGCCCGGCTGCTCGCTCAGCTCCACCCGCTGACCGCGGGTGAGGTACGGCTGCACGGCGAACCGGTCAGGGCGATGCGCGGACGGGCCTTCCGCGACCACGTCCGCCAGGTCCAGCTGATCCTCCAGGACCCCTTCGGCTCCTTCAACCCGGTCGCGACGATCGCGGGTACGCTCAAGCGGGCCGTCGCCCTGCACCACCCCGGGAAGCGCGGCAGGGAGCGGGACGCCGTCATCGACGACCTGCTCACCCAGATCAGCCTGGTGCCGCCTCGGCAGTTCACCACGAAGTACCCGCACGAACTGTCCGGCGGACAGCTCCAGCGCATCTCGATCGCCCGCGCCCTCGCGGCCGACCCGCAGGTGTTCCTCGCCGACGAGCCGGTCTCCAGCCTCGACGTCTCGATCCGGCTGGGCGTCCTCAACCTGCTGCGCCGCCTCACCGAGGAACGCAACGCGGCGATGCTCTACGTCACCCACGACATCGCCTCCGCCCGGTACTTCGCCACCGACACCGCGGTGATGTACGCCGGCCAGATGGTCGAGAGCGGACCCTCGGAGGAAGTGACGCAACATGCCGCGCACCCATACACGCAGCTGCTGATCGCGTCCGCGCCCGATCCCTCGCGGGTCGGTGCCGACCGGGTCAAGGACATCGGGCAGCCGCCCAGTCTCATCGACCCGCCGGCCGGCTGCCGGTTCCATCCGCGCTGCCCGTACGCCATGGAACGGTGCGCGGCCGAGGCTCCGGCGCCGTTCGACATCTCACCCGGCCACACCGCCCGTTGCTGGCTCTACGCGGACGACCCCGAGGCCCTGGCCCGCCGGGCCGAGAACGCCGAGGCCGTCGCGAGCCTGACGACTCCGGCCGAACCGGCCGGACCCCAATCCGGCGGGGCGCCTCCCGCCGCCCCGGGCATCCCCGACTCTCCAGCCTCCCCCACGTCATGAAACCGAGGGGCCTCCCCGCCGGCCCGAACGGAGCTCCATCCGCTGTCCCAACCTTCAAGGAGCAGACGCACGTGACCACTTCACAGTCTCCGCTCACGTCCGGCATGACGAGACGCGGTCTTCTCGCCGGAGCGCTCGCGGGCGCGGGCGCCGTAGCGCTGTCCGCCTGCCAGCCGTCCGCAGGAAGCGGCTCGGGCGGCAGCACCACGCTCACCGTGGCCGGCCAGTCCGACAACCTCACCAAGGTCTTCAACCCGTTCCTGGCCAACACCGCGCAGAGCCTGACGTACACCGGGCAGGGCTCGGGCGGCTTCATCTACGAGCCGCTGGTGCAGATCAACACGGTCGACATCGGCCACGACATCCCCTGGCTGGCCAAGAGCTGGCACTGGTCCGACGGCAACAGGACACTGACCATGGATCTCCAGTCGGGAGTGAAGTGGACCGACGGGCAGCCGTTCTCCGCCGACGACGTGGTGTTCACGTACACCATGCTGAAGAAGAACCCCGGGCTGAATCTGCTGGGCGTGGACATCACCTCGGTCACCGCGCCGTCGCCGACCCAGGTCGTCTTCACCTTCCCGCGGCCGTCGGAGCAGTTCTTCACCAACGTGGTGTCGGCGCCGATCGTCTCGCGGCACATCTGGTCCAAGGTCGAGGACCCGGCCAAGTACACGGACGACAGCCCGGTCGGCACCGGACCGTTCAAGCTCGACCAGTTCTCCCCGCAGAGCTTCACGCTGGTGCGCAACGAGGACTACTGGCAGCCGAAGGCGCAGATCAAGACGCTGCGGTTCGTCGCCTACAAGGACAACGAGGCGATGACCAACGCGCTCGTGCAGGGGCAGGCGGACTGGGGCGGCACGTATATCGCCAACGCCGACAAGACCTACCTCAGCCGCAGCAAGCACAACAACTACTGGGCGCCGCTGGCCGGCACCGACGGACTGATCCCCAACCTGGAGCGCTGGCCGCTGAGCGACATCGCGGTCCGCAAGGCCATCAGCTACGGCGTCAACCGCAAGCAGGTCGGCGCGGCCACCGCCTCGCCGCCGGCCACCAGCGTCACCGGGCTGCCGATGCCGGCGTACACCTCGTCGATCGCGCCGCAGTACAAGGGCGTCGACTTCGTCCAGGACGTCGACAAGGCCCACAAGACCCTGACCGACGCCGGGTACACCAAGGGCGGCGACGGCTACTACAGCAAGGGCGGCAAGCGGGTCGAGTTCTCGATCACTTTCCCGTCGGCGTACACCGACATCGCCTCCCGGGTGCAGGTGCTGGTGTCCCAGCTCAAGGACATCGGTATCAAGCTCACCATCGACACGACCACCGTCACGGACATCAACACCCGTACCGGCAAGGGTGACTTCGACTCCACGATGGGTTACCCGGTCAACTCCGCACCGCGCGCTTTCTCCTACTACAACGACACGATCAACCCCAACCTGTACTACCCGATCGGCAAGGCGACCCCGACGTTCCAGAACATCGAGCGGTTCCGCAACACCGAGGCCGCCGCGCTGTTCAAGCAGTACCCGACGGCCACCACCGACGCCCAGCGACAACAGATCCTGAACGGCATCGAGCGGATCTTCGTCGACAACCTGCCCTGGATCCCGATGTTCTACTGGGGCAGTTACGGCAACTGGAGCACCGCCAAGGCGACCGGCTTCCCCAGCCCGGACAACCCCTACTTCAGCCCGGTGCCCAACCCGGTGGTCGCCCTGCGGCTGAAGCCGGTCTGAGCCGTCGCGCGCCGCGCGCCCCGAACCAGTAACCTGCCGCACCACCGCGAGGAGAGCCATGTCCCATCTCTCGACGCCGAGAGCCATGGTCGTCGTGAACGGCGACGACATCCACCACGACCTGATCGGCGCCGCCGGAGTCTTCCAGCAGCTAGGCGTCGAGGCCGGGTTCGCCACCCGCCGGGCCATGGGCACCGGACGCTTCGTCGATCCACGGCCGGAGACGGCCGAGTCGGACGTCTACCTCTTCTACACCGCGGGCGGCAACTTCGCGACGGGCCAGCAGCAGGCGCTGGCCGACGCGGTGCGGTCCGGCAAGGGACTGGTCGGGGTGCACGGCGCGAACATCATGGGCCGGCAGGGCGACGGCCTCGACCCCGCCGACCGCCCGCTGTTCGAGCTGCTCGGCAACCGCTACCTCTCGCACGGACCCGGCCACCACGAGGGCAGGCACCGAATCGAGATCGTCGCCGACCACCCCGTCACCTCGGGGGTCACCGACTTCGACCTCTTCGACGAGTACTACGAGTTCGAGCTGGCCGACGACGACGTGAAGGTGCTCGCGCAGCGCCACCGAGCGGACGGCGAGGTCATTCCGGTTCTGTACGTACGGGAGTTCGGCGCCGGCCGGGTGGTCTATCTCGCGCTCGGCCACGACATGCGCTCCTGGGGCGAGCCCCCGGTGCGCACCCTGGTCCGCCAGGCCCTGCTGTGGGCGTCCGGCCGTGACTGAGACGACGAGCGCCGGCTCCGCGGGGCCGGCCGGAGGAGGAGACGTGGCAGCCGAGATCGGCGTCATGACGTACACCGTGCTCGACCGGGCACGGGCGGATCTGGAAGGAACCCTGGCCCGGCTGGCGGGCCTGGGCTACCTGGGCGTCGAGACCTACGGCCTGGTGGAGTACTTCGGGCCCCGCCGGGTCAGGGCCGCGATCGCCTCGGCCGGACTCACCCTGATCAGTGCGCACACGCCCTTCCCGGCGGGCCCGGACGCCGAGGAACTCCTCGACACCAATGAGGAGTTGGGCGCCGAGGTCCTGGTGTGGAGCATGGAGCGAGAGGAGTTCGACTCCCCCGAGGCGATCCGGCGTGGCGTGGAACGGATCAACGAGGGCGCCGAACGCGCGGCGGCCCGAGGCATGCGTATCGCCTACCACAATCACTTCGCCGAGTTCTCCCAGGAGTTCGGCGGCCGGCGGGCGTACGACCTGCTGCTGGAACTGCTCGACGACCGGGTGCTGGTGGAACTCGACGCCTACTGGGCGGTGATGGGCGGCGCCGACCCGGCCGCCGTCCTGGCCGGACTGGGCGAGCGGGCGCGCTTCGTGCATGTGAAGGACGGACCGGCGGTCAGCTACGAGGAAGACGTGATGGTGCCCATCGGCGAGGGCGGCATCGACTGGACCCGCACGCTCGGCAGGCCGTCCGGTCTGCGCTGGCACATCGTCGAGCTGGAGCGGCTGCACATCGAGACGTTCGAGGCGCTGCGGCGCTCCTACGACCATCTGGTGGGCCGCGGGCTCTCCCGGGGCGGGTCCGTCCCGGCGACGAAGGAGAAGCGGGTATGAGGGTGTTGTTCCTCGGCGGTGCCGGGATGATCGGTTCCGCGGCGGCGGCGAGGGCCGCCGCCGGCGGCTGCGACGTGACGATCGTGACGCGGTCCGAACCGGTCCGCGCGGTCGCGGACCGGGTGCGGCAACTGCGCGCGGACGTCCGGGATCCGGCGGCGCTGCAGGCGGTGCTGGGCGACGAGGAGTTCGACGCGGTCGTCAACTGGGTCGGCTTCACACCGGACGATGTGCGCGCGCACCCGGAGCTGTTCACCGGCCGGACGGGTCAGTACGTCTTCATCAGCACCTGTTCGGTCTTCGGGCGGCCGGTGCCGAACCTGCCGATCACCGAGGCGAGTCCGCGCCGCCAGCCGGTGTTCGGCTATGCGCGGGACAAGATCGCCTGCGAGCTGCTGCTGGAGGACGCGCACCGCTCGTCCGGCTTCCCGCTGACGATCGTGCGCCCCTTCCACACCTACGACCGGACCGTGATCCCGGTGCTCGCCGGGTGGACGGCGATCGAACGGATGCGGGCGGGCCGGCCGGTGGTGGTGCACGGCGACGGCACCTCGCTGTGGTCCCTCATGCACGCCCGGGACTTCGCGCGGGCCTTCGTGGCACTGCTGGGTCTCGGGCACGCGGTCGGCGAGAGCGTCAACGTGGTCAGCGGGGACATCCTCACCTGGGATCAGATCCATCTGACGCTGGCGGCGGCCGCCGGGGTGCGCGAGCCCGTGCTGCGGCACCGCGCCAGTGAGTCGATCGCGGTGGAGGTGCCCGGCTGGGGCGAGGTGCTGGAGCACGACTTCCGGCACTCGATGCTCTTCGACACCTCCAAGCTCCGGTCCCTGGTGCCGTGGTTCGCCCCCGAGGTGACCTTCTCGCAGGGTGCCCGGGAGTCGCTGGCGCACTACGACGCCCACCCCGAACTCCGGTCGGTCGACGAGAAGGTGGACCGCGCCTTCGACGTACTGCTGGAGGCGTGATGAGGAGCACCGCACTCAGGTGGTATTAGGTGGTCTATATTGAGAAGACCACGGTATGCCACTAGTAGACCAGAACGAGGGAAGAGGAACGCGTGATCGGCGTCGGTCTCATAGGTTCGGGATTCATCGGCGACACATACGCGGACGCGCTCCAGGACGTACGGAACGCGGCGCTGGTCGCCACCTGCTCGCGCGACCGCGCGCGGGCCACCGCACTGGCCGCCAAGTGGGCCCCGGACGCCCGCCGTTACGACGACATGGCGGCCCTGTGCGCCGATCCGGCCGTGGACCTGGTGGTCGTGGCGGTGCCCAACGAGGCACACCTGGAAGCGGTGCGCCTCGTTGCGGCGGCCGGCAAGGGCGTCGTGTGCACCAAGCCGTTGGCCCGCAGCGGTGCCGAGGCCGAGCAGATCCTGGACATCGTCCGGGAGGCCGGCGTCTGGCACGGCTACGCCGAGAGTTCGGTCTTCTCGCCCAACATCGCCAAGGCGCACGACATGGTCGCCGCGGGCGCGATCGGCGACCTGCTGACCATGCGGGCGCGCGAGGCCCACTCGGGGCCGCACGCCCCGCACTTCTGGGACGCCGACACCGCGGGCGGCGGCGCGCTGCTCGACATGGGCTGCCACACCGTGGAGTCCGCCCGGCACTTCTTCGGCAAGGACAACCCGATCACCGAGGTCTTCGCCTGGGGCGCGACGCTCGCCCACGCGGACCGCACCACCGGTGAGGACACCGCGATCGCCCTGCTGAAGTTCACCGGCGGCCAGTTGGCCACCGTCGAGTCCTCGTGGATCGAGAAGGGCGGCATGCAGTTGCGCCACGAGCTCGTCGGCAGCGCGGGCCGGCTGGTCACCGACACCTCGGCCACTCCGGTCTGGGGCTTCATCGAGCGACCGGCCGGCTACCTCGTGGAGAAGGCGGACGCCGACACCGGCTGGGTGTACCCGGTACCGGAGGAGGCCCGTGCCTACGGATTCAGCCAGCAGATGCGGCACTTCGTCGACTGCTTCGCCCGCGGCGACACACCCCGCGAGACCTTCGAGGACGGCGTCGTCGTCAACCGCGTACTGGACGCCTGCTACACCTCGATGCGCTCCGGCACATGGGAGAAGGTCCAGGCCCCGGCATGAACACGGAACCCATGAGCGCACCGCGACCGGAGCCGACCGCTCCCGGGCCGACGGTCCTGAACGGCACCTATCCGGAACCCCTGTGGATGCAGGCCAGAGACTCGCTGGTGAACCGGATCTCCGTCGGCGAGATCAAACCCGGTTCCCGTCTGCCCCCCGAGCGCGAGCTGTGCGGGACGCTCGGCATCTCCCGCGTCACCCTGCGCAAGGCACTCACCGCCCTGGTCGACGAAGGCGTGCTGCGCGCCGCCCAGGGCCGCGGCTGGTATGTCGCGGCCGCGGAACGCAAGGAGTGGCCCAACACCCTGGAGTCGTTCTCCGAGACCGCCCACCGGATGGGACTGCTGGCCACGTCCCAGGTGCTGCGCCGGGAGAGCGGACCGGCCAGCTTCGACGAGGCCGAGGCGTTGCAGATCGCCCCCGGCGCCACGCTGTTCCGCCTGGAACGGGTCCGCATGCTCGACGGCGTACCCATCGCGGTCGACCTCGCGCTCCTCCCCGCCGACATCGCCGTCGGCTTCGACGAGGTCGACTTCACCGTCAGGTCCCTCTACGACACGATCACCCGCGCGGGCTTCGAGCTCGCACAGGCCGACACCACCATTGAGGCGCGCCCCGCCGACGCTGCGCTCGCCGGGCACCTCGCCATCGCGGCGGGCACCCCCGTCCTCGACATGCGGCAGATCGTCCGCGACCGCACCCTGCGCCCGCTGCTCTCCTCCTCGATCCGCTACGCCGGCGACCGCTATCGCCTGCGCACCTCCTTCATGCGGAAGCCGGGGCCTTGAGCCGGCGCCCTCCGAACCCCCTTCGCAGAAGCGGAGCCACCGTGACCACGGAAATACCCCCATCCGCCCACGACACCTCGGCCCTGGCCCGGGCGCTCGCCTCACCACGCGCCGAGGAGATCACGGCGTGCACGGCCCTCCTCCAGCGGGAGGGCCTGCTCGGCCCGGACACCCATGTCTCCTACTTCGGCCTCGCGGAGCAGGACAAGCGCGAACTGCTCGCCGGTGACATCGCCGCACGTCGCTTCCGCGTCATGCTCATCGACCTCAAGACGGGTCTGTCGCACGACACGACCCTCTGCCCCGACGAGGACCGGATCGTCTCCGCCCGCGCCCTGGACGTCACCGTCGACGGCCATGTCCCGGTGGTGCTCGCCGAGTTCGCGCTCGTCGAGGAGATCGTGCACCGCGACGATCGATGGCTCGCGGCGATGCGCCGCCGTGGCCTGACGGACGTCTCCCGGCTGCGGGTCAACCCGCTCTCGGCCGGCGTGGCAGGCCCCGGCGAGGAAGGCCGCCGTATCCAGCGCTGCTTCACCTTCGTGCAGAAGACACCGGACGACCTCGGCTGGGCACACCCGGTGGACGGCGTCACCGTCGTCGTGGACGTGGTCACCCGAGAGGTCCTGGCCGTCGAGGACCACGCCGAGCTGCCGGTGCCCGACGAGGACGGCAACTTCCACGACCCGTCCTGGGTCGCCCGCCCACCGCGCGCCGGTCTCAAACCCATCGAGATCACCCAGCCACAGGGCCCGAGTTTCACCGTCGACGACAACGGCTCCCTGGAATGGGCTGGTTGGTCTTTCCAGGTCGGCTTCGACCAGCGCGAGGGCCTGGTACTGCACAACATCACCGTCGACGACGCGGGCCGCCGGCGCCCGGTGGTCTACCGCGCCTCCCTCGCCGAGATGGTCGTCCCCTACGGCGATCCCAGCCCGCAGCGCTGGTTCCAGAACTTCTTCGACTGCGGCGAGTACCTGCTGGGCGGCTTCGCCAACTCCCTCGAACTGGGCTGCGACTGCGTCGGAGACATCACCTACCTCGACGCGGTGCTCGCCGACGCCTCCGGCGGCGTACGCACCGTCCCGCAGGCGATCTGCATCCACGAGGAGGACACCGGCATCCTCTGGAAGCACACCGACAACTGGAACGGCTCCACCGATTCCCGCCGCAACCGGCGGCTGGTGGTCTCCTTCTTCGCCACCGTCGGCAATTACGACTACGGGTTCTACTGGTACTTCTCGCTCGACGGCACCATCGAGCTGGAGGTCAAGGCCACCGGGGTCGTCTTCACCTCGGGCTATCCCGGCCCCGGTTACGCCTACGCCTCCGAACTCGCCCCGGGCCT
Source organism: Streptomyces sp. NPDC059224 (assembly GCF_042754285.1). Lineage (NCBI taxonomy): Bacteria > Bacillati > Actinomycetota > Actinomycetes > Kitasatosporales > Streptomycetaceae > Streptomyces > Streptomyces sp. NPDC059224. Next base: position 169,888 of record NZ_JBHZAN010000017.1, on the reverse strand, counting down.
CGGCGCCCCCTACCACCAGCATCTTTTCAGTGCCCGGCTGGACATGACGGTCGACGGCATCGACAACGCTGTGGACGAGGTGGAGGCCGTGGCCGTGCCCCGCGGACCCGACAACCCGACCGGCACCGGCTTCACCCAGTCCGTCACCCGGCTGCGCACCGAGTCCGGCGCCCAGCGCCTCGCCGACAACACCCGCAACCGCTCCTGGTTGGTGACCAACCCTTCCGTCACCAACCGGCTGGGAAACCCGGTGGCCTACCAACTCCACCCTGAGGGACGCCCGGTGCTGCTCGCCGACGCCGACTCCGACATCCACGGCCGGGCCGCCTACGCCACCCGGCACCTGTGGGTCACGCCCTACGCGCCCGACGAGAACTACCCGTCGGGCGACCTGGTCAACATGCACGCCGGCGGCGCGGGACTGCCCGCGTGGACCGCCGCGGACCGATCCGTCGACGACACGGACATCGTGCTGTGGCACACCTTCGGACTCACCCACTTCCCGCGCCCCGAGGACTGGCCGGTGATGCCCGTCGACACCACCGGGTTCGCGCTCAAGCCGTACGGCTTCTTCGACCGCAACCCGACCCTCGACATCCCCGCCGCCACCGCCCACTGCCACCCCGGCGGACCCGGCCACCACGACCACGCCCACCACCACGACCAGGAGACGGCAGGCGCATGACGACCCCATCCCCGCTGGGGATCCAGCTCTACAGCGTGCGTGAGGACGTCGGGCCTGCCGACCTCGGCCGTACCCTCACCCGGCTGGCGGGCCTCGGCTTCACCCACGCGGAGCCCTACGACATCCTCTCCGACCCCGACGGGCTCGGCGCCGCACTGCGCGACGCCGGCCTGAAGGCCGCCACCGCCCACGCGTCGGTGCTCCGCCACCACGTGCCGGACATCCTGGACGCGGCACAGGCCCTCGGCATCGGCTGCGTCATCACGCCCTACGTCGACCCGGGAAGCATCACCGACCGGGCGGGCGTCGAACGGCTCGCGGACACCCTCAACGAGGCCGCCGGGACCGCCGCCGAGCGCGGCATCCGGATCGGCTACCACAACCACGACTTCGAGTTCGCCCAGCACGTCGACGGAGTGCCCGCCTACGACCTGCTCGTCGCGCGCCTCGATCCGGCGGTGGTGCTGGAGGTCGACGTGTACTGGGCCGGGGTCGGCGGCGCCGACGTGTTCGAGTTGCTGCCGCGCCTGGGCGACCGGGTCCGCCATCTGCACGTGGTGCACGAGCGGGAGCCCGGCAACGACCGACCCGTGCTGGGCGTCGACACGGCGGGGCGGATGGACGAGGTGCTGGCGCTGACCGCGGCCAGCGTGGAACTGCCCGTCGTCGAGGTCGTCGCCCACCACAGCGACGTATGGCCGCTCGTCGCACGCAACGCCGCTCACTTCCTCGCCGGGGCCGCCGCGTGAACGGGCCCGTGCGGGTCGCGGTCGTCGGCGCGGGAGACATCTCCGACCAGTATCTGAAGACCCTCTCCGGCTACCCGGACCTCACCGTCACCGCCGTGGCCGACCTCGTGCCCGACCGGGCCCGCGCACAGGCCGAGAAGTACGGCGTACCGGCATGGGGCGGCACCGAGGAGGTGCTGGGCCGCGACGACGTGGACCTGGTGGTGAACCTGACCGTGCCCGCCGCGCACGCCGAGGTCGCCCTGGCCGCGATCGCGGCGGGCAAGCACGTGTGGGGCGAGAAACCGCTCGCGCCGGACCGGGCGAGCGCCCGCGCCGTCCTCGACGCAGCCGAAGCCGCCGGGGTCCTGGTCGGCAACGCCCCTGACACGGTGCTCGGCCCCGGTGTGCAGACCGCGCACCGGCTACTGGCCGAGGGCGCGATCGGCGAGCCCAGGACGGTCCTCACCCTCATGCAGGGTCCCGGGCCGGACCTGTGGCACCCACGACCGCAGTTCCTCTTCGCCAAGGGCGCGGGCCCGCTCTTCGACATCGGCCCCTACTACCTCACCGCCCTCGTCCAGCTGTTGGGCCCGGTCGTGTCGGTGTCGGCGACCGGGCAGAGCCCGCGCGCCGAGCGGGTGATCGGGTCCGGGCCGCACGCCGGGACGGTCTTCCCGGTCGACGTGCCCACCCACGTCAGCGTGGTGACGACCTTCGCCTCGGGGACCGTGGGCACCTCCGTCTACAGCTTCGACTCACCGCTGCGCCGGCAGCTGTTCGAGATCACCGGCACCGAGGGCGTCATGGAGGTGCCGGTCAGCGGATTCGCCGGCGACACCCGGCTGCTGACCTCCACCGAACGCGACGCCCCCTGGACCACGGTGCCCGCCGCCGGTGTCCCCAGCGACCGCGGGGTCGGCGTCCTCGAACTGGCCCGCGCCCTGCGCGCAGGCCGACGGCCGCGCGCCGACGGCGAATTGGCCTACCACGTACTCGACGTGATGCTCGCCGTCGAGGAGTCCGTCGAACTCGGCCCACCCGTCCGGGTGGCGAGCAGCGCACCTGAGGTGCCCCCGATCCCACCCCGGTGGGACCCGACCACGCGCACCCACGACGGAACGGAGCAGACATGAGCGACGAATACCTCGCCTACCGAGCGGCCCGCGCGACCCAGGCGGAGGAACTGGAGTCCGCCATCGCCCGGCTCACTCTCCAGGTGACCTCGATGGGCGCGGCCGGCCAGCTCACCGGCCCCGGACCGGTGTTCGTCGGCATCGGTGCCAGTCTGGCGGCCGCGTGCGCCCCGGTGTGGTCCCTGCGCAGCCGCGGCGTGCACTCCTGGAGACTCGGCGCGGGCGACCACCCCCTGCCGTTCCCCAGGAGCCGGCACCCGGTCTTCGGCGTCTCGCAGAGCGGCCGCAGTGCGGAGACTCTCGCCGTCCTGGCGTCCGTCGACCCGTCACTGCGGTACGCCGTGGTCAACATGACGCCCACCCCGATCGCCGACACCGCGACCGCCGTCCTGGACATCGGCAGCGTCCCGGACAGCTACGCGTCCACGATCGGCTTCACCGCGACCATTGCCGCGCTCGGCATGCTCGCCGACGCCTGGGACGGAGGCACGGTCGACGCGGGCTGGGCCGGACTCGGCAAACTGTTCGCCGCGACACAGAACGAGCTGAACGCACAAGTGCGCTCCCTGGCCCCGCTGTTCGCGACGGCCACCTCAGCCGACTTCGTGGGCGCCGGTCCCGCGCTGGGCTCCGCCGAGGCATCCGCCCTGCTCTTCCGGGAGGTCGCGCGCATTCCATCGACGGGGATGAGCACCCGCCAGTACCTGCACGGCGCCATGGAATCGGCCGGCCGCGGGGTCCACGTCCTCTTCGGCGACGCACGCGAGCACGAGGTGGCGGACACCCTGGTCGCCGCCGGCCACCCGGTGGTGCTGGTCACCGCCGAACCCGTCACCGCGCGTCCCCTGCTGCATCCCGTGCGCGTACCGAGACTGCCCGCCGCGCAGCGCGCCGTCCTGGAGATCCTGGTCGCGCAGATCCTCGTGGAGGCCGTCGCCGAGGTCCGCGGCCTGGACATCGAGGAGTTCGTCTTCCACAACTCCGACATCAAGGTGCCCGGAGGACCGGCCGCATGAAACTGCACGTCGGCGCCGACATCGGCGGCACGAAACTCGCGATCCGGATGACCGCGCCGGACGGCACGGTCCGCGTGGACACCCAAGTCCCGTCCACGGACTGGGAAGCCGCTCCGGTCCAGGAGGCCGCGCGCTGGCTACTGAGCCGGATACGGCCGGCCCTGCCCGAGGGCGACGAGATCGCCGCCCTCGGGGTCGGCGCCCAGGGCTGCGACACGCAGGAGCACTGCGCCCACCTCACCGCCGCCCTGGAAGCACTCGGGGTGCCCGCGACGGTGGTCAACGACGGTTCCCTGCTGGTCCCGGCCGCCGGACTCGCCGACGGGATCGGCGTCATCGCCGGCACCGGCTCCATCGCGGTGGGCGCCACCGCCGACGGCACGGTGCTCTTCGCCGGCGGCTGGGGCTGGGTGCTCGGCGATGAGGGCAGCGCACCAGCGATCGTACGAGAGGCGACCAAAGCGGCGCTCACCGCGTACGACGAGAGACGCCCGGACGACGGACTGCTGGCCGAGTTGCTCGCACACTACTGCGCCGCCGACGCCCCGGCGCTGGCCAGAGCGGTCAACGACGCCCCCAATCCCGGCACTTGGGGTCCGGCGGCACCCGCCGTCTTCCGCGCCGCAACGGCCGGCTCCGCCTCCGCGCTCACGGTCGTCGACGACGCGGCGACCCATCTGGCCGCCCTCGTCGGCCGGTTGCGGGCGCGGGGCGCCGTCGGAGAGACCGTGGTGGCCGCCGGAAGCGTGGTGCTCGGACAGCCGCTGCTCGCGAACCGGCTGAGGGCCCGACTCGGCACCAACCACCCCGATCTGACACTTCGTCTGCTCGACGTTCCCCCGGTGGCCGGCGCCGTGGCCCTCGCACGGGCCCGGCACGGCGCGGTGACGAGGGCCTAGTCCGTGCGGGGTGAACGTGCCCGCGCGGGTCACCGGCGCCTTCGCACAAGGCGTTCACGTCACCGCCCGACGCCCGCGGCCATCCGCCGCCCCCTCGCGCAATCCCGAATGGAGCTGAACATGGCAGAGCACAACCACCCCTGGTCGAACGCCATATTCGTCGACGGGCGCTTTTGTCCGCCCGTCGGCGAAGGCACCCTTGCGGCCCGCGACAAGTCCTCCGACGAGGTGTTCGGCGTCGCGGGAGCCGCCGAGACCGTGGACGTCGACGCGGCCGTGGCCTCGTCGGTCACCGCACAGCGCGCCTGGGCGGCGCTGCCGTACTCCGAACGCGCCACCGTCCTGCGCCGGGTCGCTACCGCTCTCGAACAAGCCGCGGGATTCCGTGAGTTGATCATGCGGGAGACCGGCAGCATCGCAGGCAAGGCCGACTACGAGATCGCCTCGGCGATCGGTGAACTGACCGAGGCCGCCGCGCTGGCCTCGCGACCGGTGGGCGAGGTGCTGCGGACCGGCCACGAAGGGCGCTTCTCCGTGTCCGAGCGGATACCGGTCGGTCTGGTCGGCGCGATCACACCGTGGAACTTCCCTCTGGTGCTGGGCATGCGGGTGATCGCACCCGCTCTCGCGCTCGGCAACACGGTCCTGCTCAAGCCGTCGCCGGAGACCCCGGTGTCCGGCGGGCTCGCGATCGCCGAGCTGTTCGAGCGGGCGGGCGCGCCGGCCGGAATCCTCCAGGTGCTGCCCGGCGGTGAGGAGGCCGGCCGTCGGCTGGTCGAGCACCCGGACGTGGGGATGGTCCACTTCACCGGTTCGACGACGGTCGGCCGCGAGATCGCCCGCACCGCCGGTTCCCTGCTCAAGAAGACGTCACTGGAACTGGGCGGCAACAACGCCCTCCTCGTCCTGGACGACGCAGACGTCGACCAGGCGGCCATGATCGGCGCGTGGTCCAGCTTCCACTACCAGGGGCAGACCTGCATCAGCGCCGGCCGGCACATCGTCGACCGCGCGGTCGCCGACGCCTATCTGCGCAACCTGACCGACCGGGCCGCGGCCCTCACCGTGGGCGATCCGCTGCGTGACGGCACCGGCCTGGGCCCCGTCATCAACGACGCCCAGCTGAAGCGGGCCACGAACCTGTTGGAAGAGGCGGTCGCGGGAGGTGCCCGAATCCTGACCGGCGGCACGAGCGAGGGCAGGTTCTTCCGCCCCACCGTCGTCGTGGACGTCGACCCGACCTCCGCACTGTGGACGGAGGAGATCTTCGCCCCCATCGCACCGGTCGCGGTCGTCGACGGCGCCGACCAGGCCGTCGCGCTCGCCAACGACACGCGCTACGGCCTGGTCTCCTCGGTCGTCGGCACCGACGTGCACCGCGCCACGGAGGTCGCACGCCGACTGGACTGCGCCATGATCCACGTCAACGACGCGACACCGCAGGACGAACCCCTCGCCCCGTTCGGAGGGATCGGCCAGTCCGGCCTCGGCGGCCGGGCCGGCGGCGACGCCAATGTGGAGGAGTTCACAGAGCGGCGATGGCGGACGGTCAACTCCAGCCCGGTTCACTATCCGTACTGAGGACGTCTGTGCATCAACTCACAGCGCTGCTCGCCCTCCTGGGATCCTGCGCCTGCCTGATGGACGGCATCGGCCGTCCGTTCCGCGAGTGGGCACCCTCCGCGGTCGTCCTGACCGTCATGGCGGCGATGGTGCGCGGAGCAGGCGGCGCAGCCCTGACCGTGGGGGCCTGCGCGCTCGCCGCGGTCGCGGTGTGGACCGCGCTCGCCGGACCATCGGACGGCCGACCGGGCGGCCGGGGACCGGCCGTCGTGGACCTCACCACGATGGTCCTCCTGACAGCGTGCGCGAGCCGTCCCGGCCACGGCCTCGGCCTCGGCCTCGGGATGGACATGCCCGGGACCGCGGCACCGTACGACGTGCGGCTGTTCCTGCTGCTCGTCGTCTGCTGGGCACTGGCCCGCGCGGCGGTCCGGCTCGCCGCGCTCGTCGGATGGTCCCGGCCCCCGCCCACAGACGGGGCGGGGGTTGGGGCGCGGCGCATGGCCGCGCTGCACGCGGGGGGCAGCGCGGCCATGATCATCGCGATGTCGGCGATGTTGGCGTGACGACACCGACGCGCGCCGCGGCAGGACCGGGCGACGGATGACAGGCACGACCCGCATGACCCGCGGGACATGCACGACGGACACGACGGACACGACGGACACGACGGACACGACGGAAGGGGCGGTACCCGAGGGTGCGCTCAACCCATGACTCTCCTACGATTCTGACGGCCCACCTGGGCCACAGCCTCACGGCGGCCAAGGCGGTGATCGCCGTGCTACCGGACGGTCTCGCACCGAACATGTGCGAACTCCGCTGCTGTGGAGGCGACGTTCGCCCGCTCACCGCCGGACCTGTCGTGGGTGTCCCGGGCTGGCGAGCGGGACCATACTCGAGGATTCCGCTCCCGCGCGAGCTGCCGCCGGGAACGTACACGGTGCGGGTGGTCGACGGCGGTGGGCGCGAGACGGTGTCGGAGCCCTTCGAGATCGCCGCGGACCGCGTCCAGCGCCAGACGATGTCCGACGTGCTCGCCTACTTCAGGGCGATGCGGTCCAGCGGCGAGATCGACCGGAAGGACCGGCACGCGTCGCTGTGGGGGGACGAGAGCGGGCGCGAGGTCGACGCACGCGGCGGCTGGCTGGACGCGAGCGGCGATCCGAGCAAGTTCCTGAGCCACCTCACCTACACCCGGACCATGAGCCCGCAGCAGATACCGCTGTGCGCCTGGGCGATGGCCGCGGCCCACGAGGCGATCGGCCTGCGGCACCCCGCCCTGGTCCGCTCGCTCGGCACCCGGCTGCGTGACGAGGCCCTGTGGGGCGCCGACTTCCTCATGCGCTTCCGGGCGCCCGAGGGCTACTTCTACACCGGCGTCTTCGACGCCCTCACCAAGCGGCTGGACGAACGGTTCGTCACGGCACCGCTCGCGGAGTGCGTCCGCACCGACCGCTACCAGGCCGCCTACCGGCAGGGCGGAGGCCTGGCCGTCGCCGCACTGGCCCGCGCGTCGACCTTCGACGACCACGCCGACTACACCGGACCGCAGTATCTGGAGGCCGCGCTGGCCGGCTTCGCCCACCTCGAAGCCCACAACCTGGAGTACCTCGACGACGGCACGGAGTCGGTGATCGACGACTACGCGGCGCTGCTGGCCGCGGCCGAACTGGTCGCTGCGGCTGCGAGCCCGCATGACGCGGCGAAGAGCAGGTCGGTGAGCGAGGCGGCCCGCCGCCGGGCGCGGTCACTGTACGAGCGATACGTGCGCCCGGACGACGGCGGGCCCGGCTGGTTCCGCGCCGATGAGGAGGGGCGGCCCTTCTTCCACGCGGTCGAGGCCGGACTGCCGGTCCTCGCCCTGCTCCGCTTCGCCACGGTCCTCCCGGAGGCGCCCGAGGCGGTCCCGGCACGCGCGGTGGCGTTGGAGGCGATGCTCGACACGCTGGCTCGCACCTCCGCCGTACCGAACCCGTTCGGGTACCCGCGCCAGCGGGTCCGGCCGGCCGGCGGCACCGACCGGGATGCGTTCTTCTTCCCGCACGCCAACGAGACCGGTTACTGGTGGCAGGGCGAGAACGCCACCATCGCCTCGCTCGCGGCGGCGGCCGGCTTCTGCGCGGAAGTGGACGGTGTCCCGGCAGCCGACCGAAACCGGCTGCTGGAGTTCGCCGACGACCAGTTGGCGTGGATTACCGGCCGAAATCCCTTTCACACGTGCATGCTTCAGGGCCGCGGGCGCGGCAACGTCGACTACGCGTCGGACTTCCCGAATCTGCCCGGCGGCATCGTCAACGGCATTACCTCCGGTTGGGCGGACGAGGACGACATCGCCTTCCTGCCGGACGACGCCCCGCAGGGCGAGTCGTGGCGGTGGGCCGAGCAGTGGATCCCGCACACAGGCTGGTTCCTCCTCGCCGTGGCCACCGCACGCTGAGACATCGGGTTCGGGGGGCGGGCGCCTCCTCCGTACGGACCGGGCCCAGGAACCTCGCGCCGAACTCCGCTGAGCGATCACCTACAGGACCGACGACTCCGTGGGCCCGGCGTGATGCCGAGGTCGGGGGACCTGTGCCCAGGTGACGCCGAGGATCGTGCCCAGTTGGTCGAGCAGGAGCGCGCGCACGACTGCTGCCGAAGGGATCTGGCCGATGGCGCTGGGAACGATGAGACCGGGGACCACTTCCGCCCACCACCGGTCCTGCGCACCCGGCCCAGCGCTCCTCGCCGGCCTCCATCTCGTCCACGCCCCCTGCGGACCGTCGTCTCGCTCACCCGGGCCGCCCGCGCGACCGCCCGGACACCGCCGTGGCCCAGGATCCCCGGGCCTCGGCCCCCATCACCGCCGCCGCTGCAGTTCGTCGAGGTGTGGGAACAACACCTCGATTCCCTGCAAGCCCTGAGGCAACATCGGTCGGCCTTCCTGGTCGTACCGATCGGAGGGGACGTCACCGACGCGGATTCCTCGCGGCGGGCCTCGGTGAGTGTTCGATCAGGGTGCGCCGGCCGACACGGGCGGGCGCGGGGGGTGCCGCGCCCGTCGGACGTCGTGGCCACCGGTCTCTGACGGGCCTGCGGGCGCGACGCCGTGTCACCCGGACGCGTCCAGGCCGGGCAGGGCCGCCACCACGTCGATCTCCACGAGGATGTCCATCAGGTCGGACCCCACGGTGGTGCGTACGGGGCAGGGGTCCTCGAAGAAGGCGCGGTAGGCCGCGTCGTACTCGGCGAAGTCCCGCTTGAGGTGCTGGAGGTGCGTGGTGACCTTCACGACGTCCCGCATGGTCAGTCCCTCGGCGGCCAGGACCGCGCGGATGTTGCGCAGCACCTGGGCGGTCTGCGCGCCGACGCCCTGGGGGACCTCGCCGGTGGACGGGTGCTGCGGGCCGAAGCCAGCCGTGTAGAGGAGGCCGCCTGCGACGATTCCCTGGGAGTAGGCGCCGGCCGGACGTGGTGCGTCGGGGGTGCTCACGCCCCGCTTGCCGTTGGGTGTGTCGGTCATCCGGTCAGGTCTCCGTCGCGCTCGTTGACGGCGGCGTAGTGGAGGAGCTTCTCCTCGTCGACCGTGACGCCCAGGCCGGGCCCGGACGGGACGTGCAGTCGGCCGCTCTCCAGGTGCAGGGGCTCGATGATGTCGTCCGCGTGCAGGTAGTACATGCTGTCGATGGCCCGTGACAGGACGGGGGTGCTCGCGACCACGGCCAGGTGTGCCGCGGTGGCGATGCCGAGTTCGCCGCCGCTGTGCAGGTTCATGCCCAGGCCGAAGGTCTCGCAGTGCGCGGCGAGCGCCTTTGTCGCGGCGATGCCGCCCCATTTGTAGACGTCGCCGTGGATGACGTCGACGGCGTTGAGCCGCATGGCCGGGGCGAACTCCTCGAAGCGGACGACGCACATGTTGGTGCACAGCGGGATACGGACCTTCGCCTTGACCTGGCTCATCCCCTCGATGCCGACGCAGGGGTCCTCCAGGTACTCCAGGTCGAGTTCCTCCAGGGCGATGCCGGCGCGTACCGAGTCCGGCACTGACCAGGCCGCGTTGGGGTCGACGCGCAGGTTCAGGTCGGGCAGCGCCTCGCGGACGGCGCGCAGGATGGCCACGTCTCCGCGGGAGTCCCGGGTGCCTTTGAGCTTGACCGCCTCGAAGCCGCCCTCGGCGACGACGCGTACGGCGTGCTCCGCCATGGCCTTGGGCAGGTCGGCGCCGGTCGCACCGGGTGCGTCGGCGCGAGTGATCAGCGCGGTGATCGGGACCTCGTCGCGCACGGGGCCGCCGAGCAGGTCGGTGACGGACTGGCCGGTGGCCTTGCCGATGGCGTCCCAGCAGGCGACGTCGACGGCGGCGATCGCCGCGTAGCCGAGGTAGCCGTAGAAGAAGGGGACCATGTGCTGCCTGCGGTGGAAGCTCTCGACCGCGAAGGGGCTCGTGCCGATCAGGTCGGGAATCAGCTGGCGGACGATCGCGGCGACCGGCCGGCCCCACATCGTCTCGCCCCAGCCCTCGACGCCCGTGTCGGTGCGCACGCGGACGACGGTGCGGGTCTCGCCGGTCTTGGTCTCGAAGGAACTCGTGAAGGGATTGACGAGTGGGAGGTTGACGACCCACACGTCGACGTCGGTGATCTTCATTTCTTCTCCTTGCTTCATCGGGCTGAGCGGCTCGCGGTGTCGAAGGCCCGGATCGCGTCCGACAGTGCGCGCGCCCGGTCGTCCAGGAGCAGGCCGCCCCGGCCGGCGTCGGCGCCGGAGGGGTCGTCGGTGGAGCCGCCGACCCGCTCCCACTCGCCGTGGCGTTCCACGGTGAGGCCGGGGTGGGGCGGGTTGTCGAACAGGGGTGGAGGTTCGACGGGGATGCGGGCGGGTACGGGGGTGCGCACCAGGTCGGGGTGGGCCGCCAGCATCAGGGACGTCTCGAACCATCCGGCGTGTCCCGGGGTGACCTCGGGCCGGCCGGCCGGCTCGTCGCCCGTGCCGAGGGTCCAGTAGGAGCAGGCGGCGGCCGTCACCTCGGCGCGCAACGCGAGCCGTTTGACGGCGAGCCGCATGATCTCGTCGTTGCCGCCGTGGCCGTTGACGACCATGATGCGGCGGCAGCCGCTGGCCACCAGGGAGTCGAGGATGTCGTCCAGGACCGCGGCCAGGGTGGCCGCGGACAGCGAGACGGCCGCCGCGAACAGGTGGTGGGGGCTGTGCCCGAAGGGCAGGGCGGGCAGCCGTACGACGCGGGGCGCCTCGGGCTCACGGTCCAGGAGGTCCAGTGCGCGGTCGACGACCTCCTCGGCGAGCAGGGTGTCGGTGCCCATCGGCAGGTGCGCGGCGTGCTGCTCCTGCGAACCGATGGGCAGCAGGACGATGCCCTCCTCGCCGGCCCGGCGTACCTCACGCCAGGTGAGTTCGGTCAGCCTCAATTCACTCACAGTGCTACCTCTCCGAAACGGGGCCATGGCAGAGTCGGCGCATGGTCCACAAAAGTTCCCTGTTGCGACTGGTCCCCGACGCCGCGGAGCAACCGGCCGCTCCTCCGGCAGCACCGCGGCTGGGGGCCGTCGAACTGGTGCCCGGCCGGGTCAGGGCGGCCGTGCTGTCGATGGCCGGTCGGGTCCTGGACCGTACCGAGTCGTCTTACGACGCGGCGCGTGCCGTCCCCGCCGACATCGACCGGGCGCTGGCCCGGGTCGCGCCCCTGTTCGCCGACCATCGACTGGAGGGGATCGGGGTGGCCGCGGCGGGGCTCGTGGATCCCGGCGCGGGACGGATCCTGGAGGTCAACGACGTTCCCGCGCTGCGCGGCTATCCCGTGGCCGACCGGCTGGCCGCGCTGACCGGGGCCGGGGTGCGGGTGGAGCACCGGGCGCGGCTGCAGGTGCTGGGCGACCGCTGGTTCGGTGCGGGCCGCGGGCGGCGTACGTTCGCCTCGGTGTCCACCGGTGAGGTGCTGGGCGTGGGCATCCTGTACGACGGTGAGGTGATGGCCCCGGCGGGCGGCCGCAGCGGCGCGCACATGACCGTTTCGGCCAGCGGTGAGCGCTGCACCTGCGGCAGCCGGGGCTGCTGGAAGACGCTGGCCACCACCGGCTGGCTGCGGGCGCGGGCGAGTGCCGCGGGGCTCGGTGCGGCGTGCTCGCTGGAGTCGCTGGTCGCCTGCGGTGATCCGCTGGCCGACCGGGTGGTGGAGGAGTACGCGCACAACCTGGCTCTGGGGCTGGTGAATGTGCAGCAGCTCTTCGCGCCGGGCCTGTTCATCCTGCACGGCGAGGCCCGCGAGGGCGGTGAGCGGTTCCGCGTCGTGGTGGAGGAGCGGCTGCGGGACGCGGTCGCCTTCGCGGAGGCCGAGCAGCCGCGGGTGCTGGTCGGTACGGCGGCCGTCGACGACGTGGCGCTGCTGGGCGGGGCGGGGCTGGTCCTGTCCCACTCGTAGGGCGGGTGCGGAGGCGGGGGCCTGTGCCGTGGGCACGGGCGCCGCCTCCCGTGGAGCGGGCCTGGTCATCGGCCCTGCGTGCCCGCCGTCGCCGCGGCCCGCTCGGCGGCCCGGCGCCCGTGGCGCGGGTCGAGGACCGGTACGGCGTCGAGCAGGCGCCGGGTGTAGGGATGCTGCGGATCGCGCAGCACCGCCGCCGCCTCGCCGACCTCGACGAGGCGGCCCTTGCTCATCACCGCGACCCGGTCGGCGACCTGGGCCACCACGGCGAGGTTGTGGGAGACGAACAGATAGGTCAGGCCCAGGCGTTGCTGGAGTTCGGCCAGCAGATCGAGGACGGTCGCCTGCACGCGGACGTCCAGGGCGCTGGTGGGTTCGTCGAGCACCAGCAGGCGGGGGTGGAGCGCGAGGGCACGGGCGATGGAGACGCGTTGGCGCTGGCCGCCGGAGAACTCGTGGGGGTAGCGGTCCTGGATGCCGGCGTCCAGACCCACGGCTTCGAGGAGTTCCCCGACCCGTTCGCGGTTGCGGGACCGGGCGTGCCGTCCGCGGGCCTCGGGATCGTGGGTGACCAGGGGCTCGGCGACGATGTCGGTGATGCGCATGCGCGGGTTCATGCTGGAGTAGGGGTCCTGGAGGACGACCTGCATCTGCCGCCGGATGCAGCGCAGTTGGGCCGCGGAGAGGGATGCGAGGTCCTGTCCGTCGAAGCGCACGCTGCCGGCGGTGGGTTCGAGCAGGCCGAGCAGCAGCCGGGTCAGGGTGGTCTTGCCGCAGCCGGACTCGCCGACCAGGGCGAGGGTTTCGTTCTGGTGGACGTCCAGGGAGACGTCGTCGACGGCGACGTGGGTGTGCCGGGTGCCGAATTCCTTGCGCAGGCCGACCAGTTCGAGGATGACCGGAGCGGGTGGGGTCGCCGCCTCGGCGGTGGACGTGGGTGTGGTGCCGTCGGTGCTCATGCCGCCTCCAGTCGCGGGGTGGCCGCCAGCAGTGCGCGGGTGTAGGGGTCGGCAGGCCGGTCGAAGACGTCGAGGACGTCGCCGGTCTCGACGACCTTGCCCTGGTTCATGACCGCGACCCGATCGGCGGTCTCCGCGACGACGGCGAGGTCGTGGGTGATGAGGAGCACGGCCATGTCGTGCTTGTGCTGAAGGGTGACGAGCAGGTCGAGGATCTGGCGCTGCACGGTGACGTCGAGGGCCGTGGTCGGTTCGTCCGCGATCAGGAGACGGGGGCGGGCCACCAGGGCCGTGGCGATCATCACCCGCTGGCGCAGGCCGCCGGAGAGTTCGTGCGGGTACTGGCGGTAGCGTGCGGCCGGGTCGGGGATGCCGACCTCGTCCAGGGCGGCCAGTGCGACCTCGGCGGCGTCCGCGCGGGACATGCCGGTGTGCAGCCGCAGGACCTCGGCGACCTGGCTGCCGACGCGCTGGAGCGGGTCGAGGCAGGTCATGGGGTCCTGGAAGACCATGGCGATGTCGCGTCCGCGGACCTTGCCGAGTTCTTTCTCGGAGAGTTTCAGCAGGTCGCGGCCGTCGAACCGGATCTCGCCCCCGGTGTAGACGCAGGGCGGGCTGGGGTTGAGGCGCAGCACGGACAGCGCGGTGGCGCTCTTGCCGCTGCCGGACTCCCCCACCACGGCCAGGGTTTCACCGGCGTGGACGTGCAGGGAGACGTCCTGGACGGCGTGGACGACGGAGGTGGGGAGCCGGAAGTCGACGCTGAGGCCGTCGATCGCCAGCAGCGGCTGCTCGTCGTCCGGCCGCCGGGACGGTTCGGGGGTGGGTCGGTCGTTGGTCATCGGCGGTAGGCCTTCGGGTCCGCGACGTCCCGCAGGGCGTCGCCGGTGATGTTGATGGCGAGGGAGGTCAGCATCAGGGCGATGCCGGGGAAGACGGCGACCCACCAGGAGGTGCCGAGGTAGAGCTGGCCGTCGGAGAGCATCGCGCCCCAGGTCACGGTCTCCTTGGGCACGCCCAGGCCGAGGTAGCTCAGGGAGGCCTCGGCGACGATGGCGGCGGCGACGTGCAGGGTGCCGATGGTGGCCAGCGGTGCCATCACGTTCGGCAGCAGGTGCCGGCGCATGATGGTGACGTCCTTGACGCCGATGGCGCGGGCCTCGGTGATGAAGTCGCGGCTGCGCAGCGACATCACCTCGGAGCGTACGACGCGGGCGTAGGAGACCCAGCCGGTGAAGCCGAGGACCAGGATCACCATCCACAGTCCTGAGCCGAAGAAGCCGACGACGGCGAGGGCCAGCAGCAGCGCCGGGAAGGCGAGTTGTACATCGGCCAGGCGCATGAGGGTGCGGTCGGCCCAGCCGCCGAGGTATCCGGCGGACAGGCCCACGACGGTTCCGACGACACCGGCGAGCAGGGCGGCGCCGGCGCCGACGAGCAGGGAGACCCGGGCGCCGTAGACGACGCGGGAGAGCATGTCACGGCCGAGTTGGTCGGTGCCCAGGAGGTGGGCGCCGCTGCCGCCGTGCTGCCAGACGGGAGGCCTGAGTCGTAGCAGAAGATTCTGGGTGTTGGGGTCGTAGGGGGCGATCAGCGGTGCGAACAGGGCGGCGACGAGCAGCAGCGCGAGGACCGCGAGGGCCACCACGGCGAACCTGTTGCGCAGCAGCGCCCGCAGGACGACGGACCGGGAACCGCTGCCGGAGCCGGGGCCGCCGGTCGCTGTCCGCGCCGCGGCCCGGTCGGTCGTGGCGGGGGTCGTGACGGTCATCGTGACGTCCTCACCCTCGGGTCGAGGAAGCTGTAGGAGAGGTCGACGAGCAGGTTCACCACGACGAAGGTGGTGGCGAAGAACAGGACGGTGGCCTGGACGAGCGGGAAGTCGCGGTTGGAGATCGCCTCGACGGTGAGCTGTCCGACTCCCGGCCAGGAGAAGACCCGTTCGGTGAGGATCGCGCCGCCGAGCAGGTTGCCGACTTCGAGGCCGACGACGGTCACCACGGGCAGGGAGGCGTTGCGCAGTCCGTGCCGGAGGACCACCTGGAGGGGGCCGAAGCCCTTGGCGCGGGCGCTGCGGATGTGGTCCGAGGAGAGTACGTCGACGAGCGAGGACCGCAACAGCCGTGCGACGACGGCGACGGAGTACACGGCGAGGGTGATCGCGGGCAGGATCAGGTTGGCGAAGGCGCCGTAGCCGGAGGCGGGCAGGACGCGCAGCCAGACGGCGAAGACCAGGACGAGCAGGATGCCGACCCAGAACGGCGGGGTGGACTGGCCGAGCAGGACTCCGGTCATCACGGTGCTGTCGGTGCCCCGGCCGCGTCGCATGGCGGCGAGGATGCCCGCCGGAACCGCGATGACGAGGGTCACGGCGAGAGCGGCAGCGGCGAGTTCGAGGGTGGCGGGCAGCCGGTCGGCGAGGATCTCGCTCACGGGCTGGCCGTAGACGAGGGAGTCGCCGAAGTCGAGGTGGAGTAGCCCCCAGAGGTAGTCGAGGTACTGGGAGAGCAGGGACTGGTCCAGGCCCAGGGAGTGGCGCAGCGCCTGCTCCTGTGCGGCGGTGGCGTCCGGCGGCAGCAGGATCTTCACGGGGTCACCCGACAGGCGTACCAGGAAGAAGGCGACGGTCGCCGTGCAGAAGAGGACGAACACGGCGATGGCCAGGCGTTTGCCCACGTCGCGCAGGAGTCCCGTCCTGCGGCCGGGGCGGGCGGCCGGGGCCGCCGGTGCGGGTGGTCGGTCGAGGGTCGGTGTGCTCACCGGGTCACCTCCGCGCTCTCCATGGCGAGGACGCCCGCGGATCCCGGCGTCCAGCGGGGCCGGTCGTTGCGGGCGTAGATGTTGTCGATCTGGTAGAGGAAGACGAAGGGGGCTTCCTCGCGCATCAGCCGTTGCAGGTCCGAGAGGGCCCGGGTGCGCTCGGCCGGGTCCTCGGAAAGCTCCTCGATGTCGATGAGGCGGTCCGCCTCCTTGGAGTGCCACCGGCTCTGGCGCCGGTCGCTGCGGACGTTGGACTGGACGATGCTGGCGCCGTCCAGGGTCCACACGGTGCTGGCGGCGAGGTAGATCGGGCCGAGTGCGCCGCGGTTGTCCGAGGTGAGACGGGCGGAGTAGGTACCGGGGTCGAGCAGGTCGACGCGGGCGTCCACGCCGACGCGGGACAGCAGTCCGGAGAGGGCCTCGGCGACGTTGGCGTCGACGTTGGAGGCGGTGAGCGTGGTGGCGAAGCCGTGGGGGTGGCCGGCTTCGGCGAGCAGACTGCGCGCGGTGTCCAGGGAGCGGGTGAAGGGCTTGACGGTGGGGTCGAAGCCGAAGGCGCCCCGTGGGACGAGGGCGGGGGTCTCGGTTGCCTTGCCGCCGAGTACGGCCTTGATCAGGAGCGGTACGTCGATCGCGTGGTTGAGTGCCTGACGTACTCGGCGGTCCTGGAGGGGGCCGCGTTCCAGGGTGTTCAGCGACAGGTACGCGGTGCGGATCCCGGTGTGGCCGTCGATCTTGATTCCGCCGTAGCCGTCGAGCTGCTGGGCGGCGTCCGGGGTGAGTCCGGCGACCAGGTCGACTCCGCCGCTCTGCAGGGAGGCCAGTGAGGAGGAGGCGTTGGGTGCGGGGCTGAAGACGACGCCGTCGAGTGCGGGGCGGCCGTTCCAGTGGTCGTCGTAGGCCCGCATGCGCAGTTCGTGGTCACGCTGCCAGCTCTCGAAGACGAAGGGGCCGGTGCCGACGGGGTGTTCGGCGAACGCGGCGTCTCCGGCCTCGGAGAGGTGCCGCGGCGGCACCACGACGCCTCCGAACAGGGAGAGTTTGGCGGGCAGGATCGGGTCGTGCACGGTGGTGTGCACGTCCACGGTGTGCCGGTCGACGACGGTGACGCCTTTGACGAAGCGCAGCTCGACGATGGGCGACTTGGTCGCAGGGTCGAGGAGGCGCTCGATGCTGAAGGCCACCGCGTGCGCGTCGCACGCTTCGCCGTTGTGGAAGGTCACGCCGGGGCGCAGGGTGAAACGCCAGGTGTGCGGGGCGGTCGCCTTCCAGGACAAGGCCAGTCTGGGGTGCAACCGGTTGTCCCGGCCGCGGGTGGTGAGTGTGTCGAACATGTTGATCAGCACGTTCATCGACACCATGTCGCCCTGCTTCTGCGGGTCGAGTGTCTTGGGGTCGCCCGGCTGGGAGACCCGCAGGACGTTGCCGGCTCTGTCCGCCGCGGCCGTCGTGCCGCACGCGGTCAGGAGCGCAGGGGCGCTGAGGGCTCCGAGCAGCAGACCACCGGTCCGCAGGACCTGACGCCGGCCGGGACGGCTGCTGCCCGCCGTGCACCCCTGAAGAAATCGTTCCATTGAAGAACACCTCCGTTCCGTCAGATGGAATGCGGTTGGGTTAAGCTAAGCGACATGGTGAAAGCGGTCAACACCCGGTCGGTCGACCAGGAACTCGTCAAGGGCCCCGTCGACAAGGCCATGGAGGTGCTCGAAGCGCTCGTCCAGCCCGGCAGTCCGCATCGGTTGGGGGAGATCGCGAGCCGTACGGGGCTGACCAAGCCCACCGTCCACCGGCACCTGCGCACCATGGCGGAACACGGTTTCGCGGAGGCGACCGAGGGCGGCAGCTACCGTCCCGGTCCGCGCCTGCTGGGCCTGGCCGCGGCGGCGCTCAACGACAGCCGCGTCCTCGAACTGGCCCGGCCCGCCCTGGCGGACCTGCGCCGGCACACCGGCCATGTGGCGTTCTGCGCGGCCCGCGACGCAGGGGACGCGGTCTGCCTGGAGCAGTCGGAGGCGGCTCGCGAGTACCGGATCAGCACCCGGCCGGGTCACCGTGCCCCGCTGTACGCCTGCGGAGTGGGACTGGCGATGCTCTCGGGACTGCCCGCCGACGAGCGCGACGGTGTGCTCGACACACTGGACCTGGAGGCCCGCACCCCCTACACACCGACCGACCCGGCAGTCCTGCGCACCCTGCTCACCGAGGCGGCCGAGCGCGGCTACGCCCTGGACGACGAGTACGACGAGCTGGACGTTCGGTCCGTGGCGGCACCCGTGACGGACGCGGCGGGCCGGGTCGTGGGGGCGATCGGGATCGCGGGGGTGACCTTCACCCTGGATCCGGACAGTGTGGAGGTGTTCGGGCCGATGGTCCGGGCCGCCGCGCGCACGGTGTCCGCCGGGCTCGGCGCCCGCGCTCCGATGTTCGGCCTGGTGCAGGCCGAAGCCCGGGAGGAGCGCTCGTGAGCGAGCCGGCCGACCTGCTCGCCCGGGGACGGGCACGGCGGATCCACTCGGGCGCCGCCTGGTCCGTCGGGAACGCGTCGGGCCCGCTGGACCGGGGCTGGATCGGAACCCGGAGTTGGGAGGGACCGCCCCTGGACGGTACCGACGTGTGGGACCTGGCCTCGGTGACCAAGCCGCTCGCCGGGCTGGCCGTGATGGCCCTGGTGGAACGCGGCACACTCGGCCTCGACGACACGGTGGGCGCCCACCTCCCCGGCTACCGCGGCGGTGACAAAGCCGATCTGACGGTGCGTCACCTGCTCACGCACACTTCCGGCATCCCCGGCCGGATCCCGCTCTACCGGGAACATCCCACCCGGGCCGCGCTCTTGGAGGCGGTGCGCCTGCTGCCCCTGACCGCGCGGCCGGGCACGCGGGTGCAGTACTCCTCGCAGGGGTTCATCATCCTTGGGCTGATCGCCGAGGCGGCGTCCGGAGAACCGCTGGACGCCTTGGTGGAGCGGCTGGTGTCCGCGCCGCTCGGCCTGCGGGACACCGGCTTCGCACCGGACGCGGCGCGCCGGGCACGGGCGGTGGCCACCGAGGACTGCCCGTGGCGCGGGCGTGTGGTCGTCGGCGAGGTCCACGACGAGAACGCGGTCGTGCTCGGCGCGCCCGCGGCGCACGCGGGGTTGTTCTCCACTCTGGAGGACATGGAACGCATCGGTGCCGCGTTGGCCGCCGGCGGCCGCGGCCTGCTGCGCCCGGACACCTTCGCGCTGATGACGGCCCCGCACACCGACGGCCTGGGGCCGCGCCGCTCGCTCGCCTGGCAGGGCCGCGACCCGGTCGGCTCCCCCGCCGGTGAGGTGTTCGGCCCGGACTCGTTCGGGCACACGGGCTTCACCGGCACCAGCGTGTGGGTCGACCCGGCCGCGGGACGCTACGCCGTACTGCTGACCAACCGCGTGCATCCCACCAGGGCGGGCGACGCGATCACCGCCGAACGCCGAGCGTTCCACGACCTCGCCGCCGGGGCAGGCATGTGACGCGCCGCCGTTCGAACACGTCATGGCGGCCGTCCGTTCCACCAGACGCATCGGCCGTCCATGCAAACGGCACACGAGCCGATCCACCAGGAGAACTTCTCCCTGGCAGGTGCCGCATCGCCCCACTGTCCGTACATGACGGGGCGTCCAGAGGACGTCAGGACGAGAGGCAAGCGCATCGGGTCTGCCACCCGTGCCGCCTCCTTTGCCGTCGGCTCGGCTCCGAACCAGCTCGGGCCGGTCGGGCCTTCCGCGCGCCAGGTTCCCACGACGCACGGAGACACCGACCGGCTGGTCCGAGGCACCTCACCCGATGCGCCCGTTGAGACGCATGGGTTGACGGTACTTCGGCACCCGCTCTAAGTTCACGACTTGTAAAAAGATGTAAATCCCCTGTGTCACCGCACTGATCGTCCACCACAGTCGCATCAGCCTCCCGCCTTCGGAACACCCCGCCCGATCCAGCACCGCCACGTACGCAAGGCGTCGGACGAGCGAGTCACGCCGGCTCACACGAGCGGCAGGCAACACCCCCACCCGATCAGGAGTTCCCGTGCCTCTGAGACACCCCCACTGGTGGCGACCGCGCTCCCGGACCGTCACTCCCGTGGTACGCAGCCGTCGGGCCACGCTCGCACTGACCGCGACGGCGGTCGGCGCGCTGCTCGCACCCGTCGCTCTGACCGCAGTGAACGCACCGTCGGCCCAGGCGGCCGCCGCTCCCGTTCAGGTGTACTTCAGCTCGGAGTCGACCGCCCCGGGATTCGGCCCGGCCAACGCGAACTGGTTCACCAACCCGGCGACGGGGCTCGCCTCGACCCGGTACCAGTTGTCGCGGCAGTCCGACCTCACCGCGGTCACCGCGTCGGGCACGGCCACCATCACCGCCGACACCGCCACCCGTTACCAGTCCGTCCTTGGCGTCGGCTCCTCGCTGGAGGAGTCCACGATCTACAACCTGTCCCGGATGAGCGCCTCCGCGCGTACCGCGGCACTGCGCAAGCTCGTCGACCCGGTCAACGGTGCCGGGTTCAACATCGCCCGGATCCCGCTGGGTTCGAGCGACTTCACCTCGCGACAGTTCTACACCTACGACGACGGCGCGGCCGACCCGAGCCTGTCGCGGTTCTCCATCCAGAAGGACATCGACTACAACATCATCTCGGTCCTCAAGGAAGCGAAGGAGATCAACCCCAACCTGCTGTTGTTCGGCAGCGTGTGGAGCCCGCCGGCCTGGATGAAGAACAACAACAGCCTGATCGGCGGCACGCTTCCCGACGCGAACATCCCCGTGCTCGCGACCTACTTGCGCAAGGCCGTCACCGCCTACGCGGGCCAGGGACTGCCGCTGTACGCCGTCACGATGCAGAACGAACCGCTGTTCTCGCCACCGGACTACCCGGGCATGACGCTCACCGCCGACCAGGAACGCAGGATCGCCACCGCGCTGCGCACCGAGCTGAACTCCAACGGCGCGTCCGCCACCAAGATCTGGGCCTTCGACCACAACTTCGGCGACGGCCCGTCCTACACCGCCGGGGTCCTCGGCAGTCCCGGCTCGCCCAGCAGCGCGTTCAGCTCGGTCGACGGCGTCGCCTTCCACGACTACGGCGGCGATCCGACCTCCATGGGACAGGTCAAGTCGAGCTACCCCACCAAGGACGTGGCCATGACCGAACGCGCCGTGTGGGGCACCGCCGGCGCGGACCGGATCGTCCAGTACTTCCGCAACCAGTCGGTCATGTACCAGGACTGGGTCACCATGCTCGACCAGAACCGCAGCCCTGAGCAGTGGTCCGGCGCACCCGACCCGACCATGTTCATCCAGTCGCCGAGCAACCCGGACACGTACTGGGCACTGCCCGAGTACTACATCGTCGGCCAGTTCTCGAAGTTCATCGCCCGCGGCGCCACCCGGGTCCAGACGAACAACGGCACCAGCGGCAGTGTCACCAACGTCGCCTTCCTCAACCCCGACGGCAGCCTGGTGACCGTGGTGGTCAACCAGACGGCCTCCGACCAGCCCGTCACGCTGCGCGCCAACGGCCGGCAGATCAGCGGCACGCTGCCCGCCAAGACGGTGGGCACGTACATCTGGCCCGACGTCGGCGGAGGCAGCACCGGGCCCGTCGACCCCGCGAAGTGGTACACGGTCACCAACACCAACAGCGGCAAGTGCGTGGACGACGCGGCTGGTTCGACCGCCAACGGCGCCGCCGTACAGCAGTGGACCTGCGTGCCCGGCAGCACCAACCAGCAGTGGCAGTTCCAGCCCACCGACAGCGGCTACTACAAGGTCGTCAGCCGCAACGCGGCCAACGCCGTCTGGGACGTCACCGGCGGGACGGGCGCCGGCGACGGAGCGAAGATCCAGCTCTGGGCCTACGGCGGCGGTGCCAATCAGCAGTGGAGGCCGGTTCCCGGGGCAGGCGGCACCTACACCCTGACGCCACGCAGCAATCCCGCCCAGTGCCTGGACGTCACCGATGTCTCCACCACCGACGGCGCCCGGCTCCAGCAGTGGAGCTGCTCCGGCGGTGCTGCCCAGTCCTTCACACTCACCTCTCAGTAGGCCGGATCGGCGTTGCCCGTCGTCCGGCACCCGCGGTGCCGCACGACGCCGGGCAGCGCCACCCGGGAAAGAGCCGGCCGGCCGGCAGCAGGCGCCGACGCCGGGTTCACCGACCAGGGCTCACAGGATCCGCTGAACCGTCGCGGGCGTGAGAGCGACGAGCACGCCGACGTGGTCGATCCGTAGAGCTTGAGGGTGGCGGCATGGCGGGGGCCGATGCCGTGCAGCTCTTCGGGAACGGAGCAAGCCAATCGTCGACGGCGGCCGGCTCGACGGCCAGGACGCCGCCGGGGTGCGGGATCTGTGCGCCTGCGGCGATCGCGCCGATGCCGATCTCCGCGGGTTCTGCTGGTCGCCGGCCTGGGCCGGCGCGGCATTCCACTGACTCCTGTGCCGGGATCCAGGGTTACGGTGCGACGTACGTGCGTGGCAGTCGCGAAGAGTTCCCCCATGGTTCTGAAGAGGCGGCCGTGGGAACGGAAGGATCCGGGGGGCTTTCCCGGCGCCCGCGAACAGGTCGGGCACCGCTCCATGCGATGGGAGACCGATCAACGATGTTCACTCCGGTGCGGAGCACGCCACCGAGGTTGGTCCCTGTTTCGCGGGAGCGGGGGCCGCTGCCGCGCCGGTCGGGCGGTCGCACCTGAGGTGAGGGCCGCAACGGCCGAGAGCGCGAGCGCGGCCGTCCGTGTTCACCGCCAGATCTGATGGGGTTCAACGAAGCAGGGAGCTTCAGCAAGCATCGCAGACGGTGAGGACGATGCGGCCGTCGGTTGCGTGGTTCTCAAGCCGTTCGTGTGCGGTCGCCGCGTCGGCCAGGGGGAGGGTCTCGATCTCGATGTCGGCCAGTCCGCCCGCGACCGCCTTCAGTGCGGCCTGGGCGGCGGACTCAACGGACTCGGGGTGGGACGGGACGTAACCGCCCGCGTTGAATCCGGTGACGGTGATGTTGCCCTGCCAGATACGGTTGCCGTCGATGCCCTGGTCCCAGTCGCCGCTGGCGTTGCCGACCAGCAGGAGACGGCCCGAGGGTGCCAGCAGGTCCAGGCTCTGAGTACGCAGGAGTCCGCCGACGGGGTCGACGATGACGTCGAACTTCTCGTCACCGAGGACGTCGGGCAGCTGGGCCGAGTCGACGATGGTGTCGTAGTGCAGCCTGCTCGCGGCCGCCGCGGCCACCTTCCCGGAGCGGACGGTGCCCACCACCCGGGATGCGCCGAGCTGTCGGGCGATACCGGGGAAGGCGGAGGCCAGGCCGCCCAGCGCGCCGTGAATGAGGACGCTCTCGCCGGCGGACATGCTGATGGCGCGGGTGAGAGCGATGTGGGCCATGAGCGCGTTGGGGATGGCGGCGACGGCCAGGGCGGGATCGATGTCGTAGTCCTGCGTGGAGACGACTCGCTCCTGGTCGGTGACGAAGACGGATGCGTATCCGCCCGCCCCGTAGGAGGACAGTGACACCACCTTCTCGCCGACGGCGAAGCCGGTGACGCCTTCGCCGAGCGCGCGCACCGTGCCTGCGACCTCGAGGCCGGGAACGTAGGGCGGCTGCGGCAGCCCCGGGGCGCCCTTGAACAGGCCCTGGCGGAGGTACACGTCGATGAGCCCGACGGCGGCGTGGGTGACGTCGATCGTGATCTGGCCGGGCCCGGGGGCGGGATCCGGCAGGTCGGCAACGGTGAGCACGCTCGGTGCGCCGAACTGGACAGCCTGTATCGCCTTCATGATGGTTCCCATTCCTCATTTAACGCACCTCGTGATGCGTTATCTCGACCGTACCACCCGATTCCGGTTAGCGCATCACAACGTGCGTTACTGTGGGGGAATGCAGCAGAGAGCCAGGTCAGCCGAAGACAAGACCCGCCGCTCGGAAGATCTACTCAAGGCGGCGGAAGCGCTCGCGCTCGACCTCGGAGGCGTCCGGCACGTCACGCTCACCGCAGTGACCGAACGCGCCGGCCTGCACCGCACCGGCGTACGCCGCTACTTCGCCAGCAAGGAGGAGTTGTTCCTTGAATTGGCAGAACGCGGATGGCAGCAGTGGCGCGACGCGATCAGAAACGAGACAGACGGCCGCGCGGAGCTCGGGCCGGCACAGACCGCGGCCGTGGTCAGCGAGACCCTGGTCGCACTGCCGGTCTTCTGCGACCTGCTGACCCACGTCACGCTCCACCTCGAAGGCGACGTCGACATCGAACGGGCCCGCCGGTACAAGTCCAACGCCTTCGCCGCGCACGACGAGATCGCCGACGCGCTGGACCGTGCAAGCACCATGACGCTGGAACAGATCGGCAACCTGCTGGCCGTCGCGATCACCCTGGCCTCCGGCTTCTGGCAGGTCTCACACCCCACCCCCACCCTCGCGGCGCTCTACGAGCAGGAACCCCAGTGGGGCCACGTTGCACTCGACTTCGCTCCACGTCTCAATCGCTCTCTGAGGGCGTTCGCCATCGGATTCACCGAGACGACCCCCCGGGGTGACGCGACGTAGATTGGCCACACCCTCCAGCCCTCCCGACCTACTCCTTACGGTCGATGGCCGTACCCACCAGGGGAAACCCGTTCCGCCCCTGGGCCACCCTGCCGGCTATCAGCAGCCCCCTTCACGGAGCCCGTCGGCAGACACGGTTCGCGGGACATTTTTTTAGCCACCGCCCAGTGGGTCGTCGTGCGGGACCTCTACGGGAAGGCCTCGTAGTCCCCGTGGTCGCTGGACCACTTCCGCGTAGATGCCGAGCCAGACGCCGTGGTCGAGGATGCTGCTCCGGTATCCGCCGTCCGTCCAGACCTTGGACACGGCGAGATGGGCTGCGGCCAGGTCATCGAGGAGATGCTTGCCGCCGACGGTGTCGTGTACGTTCGCCACGGTGATGAAGGCTGCCAGGAACAGGCCTGGCGTGTCGGTGATCAGATGCCCCTGGCTGCCGCGCCCGGGCCGGTCCAGCCGGCTCGCCAGGCCGTGAAGACCGGTTCGATCAAGGCCCAGGGAGCGTCGGAGACATCACGGCGGTACGGGCGACGAGCACTCACACCTCACCCAACAACCGCCGACGCCTGTGGTCACAGGATCATCCGCACCTATCGCCACCTGGATCAGACGTCCTCCAAGTACGAAAGTCCCCCCTCGCCGACGACAGCCCTGCACGGCAGCCGGACCTTCGCGTCGCCACGGGCCAGGCGGGCGATGCCCCAGCCTTCGAAGCCGCCACGGCAGCAATCCGTGTGCCGCGATGCGGACCCGGAGGGCCGGGGACCCGACCCGATACTGTGCTCGCGGACCGCGCGTACTCATCCCGCGCAAACCCAAATCACCTCCGCCGACGCGGGATCCCCACTGTCGTTCCCCAGCCGTCGGACCAGATCGGCGGTCGTCCGCGCCGAGCCCGCACCGACCGAAGAGACCTCGAACCCGGCCCGGTGCCAGAGCCTGTCCGAGCAGGGCGGCGGGGGCGTCGAACGCGAGCAGAGCGTCCTACGTGCGGGCCCAGGGCGGCAACTGCCCTTCAGGAAGGCCCACGGCCCGGCCCGCTCCGGGTCGATCGCCGCGACGATCGGGCTGACGACGCGGCCCCTGAACAACTCCCCCACCAGCGTCGCCGCTTCCGGGTACTCGCACGCCGCTTGCATCAAGGGCGGAGCGGTGTCGGGCCGGCCGTCCTGCTTCCAGGTCTTGGGGAACACGCCGGCCAGGCGCTCGCGATGTGGCGGGCCCCGGGCGAGCACCCCGCGGACGACCGTGTCGGGGGCGAAAGGCCGATCCACGGCTGCGACCAGCACGGCCGCCCTGAAAGCCAGAAGCGGACGTCTAACGAGTGCTCGGTCCCCACGTCATGCCTGAAGACTCGACCCGCCGACGACCCGCTGCTCCTGCTCGTCGCCACAACCACCTGACAACCGGACGCCGTCACCGCTCCAATGGGAACGGCCGTGGAGCTCGATGCCGAGCCGCGTGCATGTCGGCAACTCCCCCGAAGCGACGGGAAGTGCCGGCTTCTACCGGCTTCGGGCCTCGGTCGCCCTCCCTCGGCGGATCGCCCGGATCTCCACGGCCACACCCGGACAGGGGCACGCAGAACCCCGCCCCGCCCCCTCATCGGCATCGCGGCACCGCACCGCCGATCGTCCACTTCACCTTCATCAGCGCCACCGACTTCCTGTGCGCGGCCCCGAACGCTGTGCGGGCTCCGTCCGGACACCTCTCCCCCGCGATCACCCGAGGGCCGGGGTGCCTGCGCGAGGCGGCGCGGTCGAGGTGCGAACCACGAGTTCGGTGGCGAGTTCGATGTGATGGGACTCGACTTTCTCGCCGTTGGCCAACCGTAGGGCGGTGCGCAGGGCGGCACCGCCCATCTCGCGCAGAGGCTGGCGCACCGTGGTGAGTGGCGGTGAAGCCATCTGGGCCAGGCTCGTGTCGTCGAAGCCGACCACGCTCAGGTCCTCGGGAACACGCAGACCTCGGGTGCGAGCGGTCTCGACGGCCCCGAGAGCGATCTCGTCGTTGGCCGCGAAGATCGCCGTCGGCGGCTCACGCAGATCCAGCAGCGCCATGGCACCGAGCAACCCGCTCTCGTACGTGAACTCGCCCGGCCGCACGTAGACGTCGGGTACCTGCTCTCCACTCGCCTCCATCGCGGCGCGGTAGCCGTGCATCCGCGCCTGGTTGCACACGGCCAGGGCCGGTCCGCCGAGATACGCGACGCGGCGATGGCCCAGTGAGAGCAGGTGCTGCGTCGCTGCCAGACCCCCGGCGAAGTTCGTCGCCCCCACGCTGTTGACCCGGCCGTCCGGAAGGTGCAGCGGGTCCAGCACGACCAGCGGCAGCCCCGACCGGGCCAACTCGTTCAGGTGCGCCGCGGTGTACACGCTGGTTATCGCGATGACGGCCCTCCGTCCGGCCGAGACCAGGTCCCTGGCCCAGTGGGGGGCATGGGACGCCCTGCTGATCACCACCGAGGCTCCCAGCCCGGCGGCGGAATCGATGATTCCTTCCAGCGTCTCGGCCACGTACGACTTGAGTGCACCCTTGAACTGCACCTCGATGGTGGGACTCTCGACGGCCTCGATGTGGCGCAGCACGGGTGCGAGATACTCGTGCTGCTGGAGTAGTTCCTGCACCCTGGTGCGTGTATGCGGCGCCACGTCACCGCGACCGTTGAGTACTTTGGACACGGTCGCGACGGAGACCCCGGCTGCCTGGGCGATGTCCGCCAACGTGGTCCGCCTGGCGTTCGGTCGCATCGGTTCCTCTCACCTGTAATCCACCCGTGGGACGGGCCGCCGGTCGGGCCGGCGACACGGGTGGAACCGGTCAACAGTACGGCAATCCCGGCCCTGAGCTGGACCGGGCGGCCCGGCCTCCGTCCAGTAGGGCGACCCGACCGACGGGCGGCGGGGGCCGCCGCCCGCTCCATGACGGTGGGTATCGGGGGCCACGACGAGGCCCGTGGTCGGCCTCGCACGGGGGCGCTCCCCGGATCCCGACGAACGCATGCTCCGCGGGGGTCAGCCGCGGCCCATCCGCTGTCCGGTGGACGATCGCGGACCCGGCCGCTGTGGGGTGCCGCAGCGCCTCGGCAAGGGGACCTCCTCCTCGTCCTGCACCCGAGGCATCGGCCCCAGTCGGCAGGCAGTGACCTGCGCCAACGGTGCGGCAGCCGGCGACCCTCTCGCGCACCGACCACGCATCTCCGAAACTGTTTCGGTCCGGCTCCGGATGCTCTTCACGCTATGCCGAGCCAACATCATCCAGCTCAAGAGCACCTGACAACAGCCCTACACACATCTTGACAGCGCGTCAGCTCGAAACCTAATTTTCACAACCAGAGCTCTGCGCAAGGGATTTCGAAACATTTTCACCATGACTCACGAGAAGCCGACGGCTCTCGAGTGCGGAGAAAAACATGGCGCTCTCCCGACGCACCCTCCTTGGCCTGGCCACCGGCGTACCGGTCTCCGCGGCACTGGCGGCCTGCGGTTCTTCCGGCCCCAGCAAGGGCGGAGGTGTTGCCACGTACTGGTATCTGAACGGCCAGCCGCAGGAGGGCGTCAGAACCGGTGCGGTGAACGCGTTCAACGAGGCCCACCCCAAGCAGCAGATCAAGGGCACCACCTACCAGAACGACGCGTACAAGACGAAGATCAAGACCGCCATCGGCGCCGGCCAGGCGCCCACCGTCATCTGGGGCTGGGGCGGCGGGACGCTGCGCACCTACGTCGAAGCGGGCCAGGTCGAGGACCTCACCTCGTGGTTCGAGGAGCACTCCGAGGTCAAGAAGCGGCTGTTCCCGTCCTCGTTCGGTGCCGCGACCGTCGACGGCAAGATCTACGCGATGCCGTGCGAGACCGTCCAGCCGATCATCCTCTACTACAACAGGAAGGCTTTCGATCAGATCCACGCGCAACCCCCGCAGTCCTGGGACGACATCATGGCGCTGGTGCCCAAGTTCAACGCGAAGGGGATAGCGCCGTTCTCCCTCGGCGGCCAGTCCCGGTGGACCAACATGATGTGGCTGGAATTCCTGTTCGACCGCATCGGCGGTCCCGAGGTGTTCCAGGCCGTCATCGAAGGCGAGAAGAACGCCTGGTCCAACCCCGACGCCATCAACGCGCTGACCAAGGTCCAGGACCTTGTCAGGGCCCACGGGTTCGTCAAGGGCTTCTCCTCCATCACCGCGGACTCCAACGCGGACCAGGCGCTGCTCTACACCGGCCGCGCGGCGATGATGCTGCACGGCGCCTGGTCCTACGGCATCCAGAAGGCGGACGGCGGGGACTTCGTCTCCAGCGGCGCGCTGGGCTACATGACCTTCCCGCCTGTGGACGGCGGCAAGGGCGACCCGAGCGACACCGTCGGCAACCCGGCGCAGTACCTGTCCATCTCCTCGAAGGCAGGCGCCGAGCAGAAGAAGATCGCGAAAGACTTCTTCGCCACAGGTGTCCTCCAGGACGCCGAGGTGAAGAGGTGGATCGACAACGGGTCCGTTCCGATCCGGCTGGGCACGGAGAAGCTGCTGGCCGCCTCGAAGAGCGCCGATTTCCTGCAGTTCACCTATGACATCGCCAGCAAGGCCAAGGTGTTCGGCCAGTCCTGGGACCAGGCCCTCCCCCCGACGGCCGCCGAGACCCTGCTGGACAACATCGTCAAGCTGTTCCAGTTGTCCGTATCGCCCCAGCAGTTTGCTCGCAACCTCAACGAGGTCACCGGCAAATGAGTTCATTCCACGGCCATCCGCCACGTCCTGGATCTCCTGGAATCCTGCCCTGGCTGGCCATGCCGGCGTTGGTGGTGTTCGTCGCGTTCGCGGTGATTCCGCTGGTCGGTGTCTTCGCGCTGAGCTTCACCACATGGGACGGGATCGGCGCGATCAACCCCTCGGGCCTCGCCAGCTGGCGTGCGGTGCTCACCGATCCGCGGCTCCCCCACGCGCTCTGGGTGACCTTTCTGGTCATGGCGGTGTCGTGGGCCGTTCAGACGCCGGTGAGCATTCTGCTGGGGGTGTTCCTGGCCGGCCGTCAACGCTATCGCGCCGTGCTGGGCGTGGTGTACTTCGTTCCCCTGATGCTCAGTTCCGCGGCGATCGCGATCGCGTACAAGGCACTCCTGGACCCCAACTTCGGGCTCGGGGCAGGACTGAAGATCCAGGTGCTCAGCCAGGACTGGCTGGGGAGGCCGGGCCTCGCTTTCGGGATCGTCGTGTTCGTCGTCTCCTGGCAGTTCATCCCGTTCCATTCACTGATCTACCAGGGCGGCGTCCAGCAGATCCCGAAGTCCCTCTACGAGGCCGCACAGTTGGACGGAGCCGGAACGGTCCGGCAGTTCTTCAGCATCACGCTGCCGCAGCTCAGATACACCATCGTCACCTCGTCCACGCTCATGGTGGTCGGATCACTGACCTTCTTCGACCTCATCTTCGTCCTGACCGAAGGCGGCCCCGGCGATGCCACCCGTGTGCTGGCACTGGACATGTACAAGCGGGGATTCCAGGCCAGCCTGATGGGACAGGCCAGCGCCATCGCGGTCATCCTGGTCCTGATCGGTCTGGCCCTCGCCCTGCTGCTGCGCCGGCTGGGAGGCCGGGACGCCGGTGCGAGCCAACTCGAGGGGGTCTGAGGTGTCGATCACACAGACCGATCCGCGACGACCGCGGGAATCCACCCCCCGCAAGCGGCAACGCCCCTTCCCGCACCCGGCCCGTCGGCGCAACTGGGCCGGCGGCCTCGCCGGATGGCTCTGGTTCGTCGTCGTCGCCGTACCCCTGTACTGGACCCTCATCACGAGCCTCAAGGCGCAGAGCCACTACTACGCGAGCAACCCTCTGGTGCCTTCGGCCAGCCCCACCCTCGACAACTACCGGCTGGTCATCGAGTCCGACTTCCTGCGCTATTTCATCAACAGTGTCGTGGTCACGGTCGGCGCAGTCCTCCCCGCGGTCGTCGTCTCCTTCATGGCCGCCTACGCGGTCGTCCGAGGCTGGCGCATGCGGATCCTGCGGGCGATGAACGGGCTGTTCCTCATGGGTCTGGCCATCCCGCTTCAGGCAACGGTGATTCCGGTCTACCTGATCATCATCAAGCTCCACCTGTACGACAGTCTGCTGGCACTGATCCTCCCGTCCATCGCCTTCGCCATCCCGCTGTCCGTGCTGGTACTCAGCAACTTCGTCCGGGACATCCCCAAAGAACTCTTCGACTCCATGCGCATCGACGGGGCCTCCGAGTGGACCGTACTGTGGCGGTTGGCGGCACCCCTCACCCGGC
Organism: Streptomyces sp. NPDC059224; assembly: GCF_042754285.1. Classification (NCBI taxonomy): domain Bacteria; kingdom Bacillati; phylum Actinomycetota; class Actinomycetes; order Kitasatosporales; family Streptomycetaceae; genus Streptomyces; species Streptomyces sp. NPDC059224. The sequence goes on along the minus strand of NZ_JBHZAN010000017.1, from coordinate 138,902 downwards.
CGGCCATCATCACGGTGACCATCTTCAACGCACTGACCATCTGGAACGGTTTCCTGCTGCCGCTGATCCTCACTCAGAGTCCTGACCGGCGGACCCTGCCGTTGGCGCTCTGGACCTTCCAGGGCCAGTACGGCGTGAACGTCCCTGCCGTCCTCGCCGCGGTCGTCCTCACCACCCTGCCCGTCCTGGTCCTGTACGCGTTCGCCCGCAGGCAACTGCTGAGCGGTCTGACCGCCGGCTTCGGCCGCTGACGACATCGCGCCGCCGGGCCGGCCCGCGATCAGGCTGGATCCCCAGCCCCAGTTCCGCCCGTCTACCCGTTCGCCCGTCGGGCCCGCTCAAGGGGCTGACAGGCATGGGAGGAAAGTGAATTCCAACGTGGCTGCAGACAACTCCCCCGCCGTCTCCGTCTGGAACGACCCGACCGTCCCCGTCACCGCCAGAGTCGACGCCCTGATCGACGCGATGACCTTGCAGGAGAAGACCGCCCAACTGTACGGAGTGTGGGTGGGAGCCTCCGATCAGGGCGGTGAAGTAGCCCCCCATCAGCACGACATGGAGGAAGCCGTCGATCTCGACGCGCTCCTGCCCGATGGACTGGGCCAGCTGACCCGCCCCTTCGGCACAGGCCCCGTCGACCCTGCCCTGGGCGCGCTTTCCCTGGCTCGCACCCAAACCCGTGTCGCCGCCACCAACCGGTTCGGCATCCCCGCTCTCGCCCACGACGAGTGCCTGGCCGGCTTCGCCGCATGGGGAGCGACGGCCTATCCCGTTCCGCTGTCCTGGGGCGCCACCTTCGACCCGGACACAGTGCGGCGCATGGCGGCCGCCATCGGCCGGGACATGCGCTCCGTGGGCGTCCATCAGGGACTCGCGCCCGTCCTGGACGTCGTGCGCGACGCCCGCTGGGGCCGCGTCGAGGAGACCATCGGCGAGGACCCCTACCTCGTGGGCACCATCGGGACCGCCTACGTACAGGGCCTCGAGTCCGCCGGGATCATCGCGACCCTCAAGCACTTCGTCGGCCACTCCGCTTCGCGTGCCGGGCGTAATCTCGCTCCCGCCTCCGTAGGACCCCGTGAACGCGCCGACGTGCTGCTGCCCCCCTTCGAGATGGCGATCCGTGAAGGCGGCGCCCGGTCAGTCATGAACGCCTACACCGACACCGACGGCATCCCCGCCGGTGCGGACGAGGAACTGCTCACCGGACTGCTGCGCGACACATGGGGCTTCGACGGAACCGTCGTCTCGGACTACTTCGCCGTCGCCTTCCTCAGAACTCTGCACGGCATCGCGGCCGGCTGGGACGACGCCGCCGGAACGGCACTGCGCGCGGGCATCGACGTGGAACTCCCCAATGTCAAGGCATACGGCGTACCCCTCACCGAAGCCGTCGCCGACGGCCGTGTACCGGAGGCACTGGTCGATCGGGCCCTGCGCCGAGTGCTCACTCAAAAGGCGATGCTCGGGCTGCTCGACCCCGACTGGAGCCCTTTCCCCGCCGCACTCGACGGAGCGGACCTGGTCGATGGGGGGGCCCGCCCCGGGGGGGGGGGCGGGGGGGGCCCCGGGGCCCGGGGGCCCCCGCCCCCCGGCCCCGGGGCGGTGGCCGGCGGCTCAGCCCTGGACCGCGGAGGGGAGGGAG
>NZ_JBHZAN010000017.1:76579-137247 GCF_042754285.1 Streptomyces sp. NPDC059224 | reverse complement strand
GATCGGCCCCAGCGCCGTGTCCTCACTCAAACGGCTATTCTGGGGCTGCGCCCCCCCGACGGCAGCCCTTTCCCCGCGGCATTCGTCGCTCCGGACCGGGGGCTTCGGGCGGCAATCCGGGCCGGGATCGACCTGGACGGTCCGCAGAACCGCGCGCTGGCCCGCGCGGTCGCCGAGAGAGCGGTCGTGCTGCTGAGCAACGACGGCACCCTGCCTCTGGAGAGGCCCCGCCGTATCGCGCTGCTCGGCCCCAACAGCGACGAGCCCGTCGCCGTACTGGGCTGTTACTCATTTCCCCAGCACATCGGCATGCACCATCCTGCGACCCCCCTCGGTATCGAGTTGCCCACGCTTCGCGAAGCTCTCACCGAGGAGTTTCCCGACGCCGAGATCACGGTCGCCCGCGGAACCGGTGTGGACGACGGAGATCTCCTCGGAATCGGCGAGGCGGTCCGGGCGGCGCGCGAGGCCGATGTAGCCGTGCTGGTGCTCGGTGACCGCGCCGGGCTCTTCGGGCGCGGCACCAGCGGCGAAGGCTGCGACGCGGAGACCCTGCGGCTGCCCGGTGCGCAGCAGCAGTTGCTCGACGCGCTGCTCGACCTTGAGACACCCGTGGTCACGGTGCTGCTCTGCGGACGACCGTACGCTCTGGGCCGCGCCGTCGAGGAGTCCGCAGCGATCGTGCAGTCCTTCTTCCCGGGGGAAGAAGGCACGCGCGCGATCGCCGGAGTGCTCAGCGGCCGCACCAATCCCTCCGGCCGTCTCCCGGTCAGCGTCCCGCGCGGGCCGGGCTCCCAGCCGGCCGGCTACCTCGGGGCCCGGCTGGCACACGCCAACGAGGTGTCCAACATCGACCCGACCCCCGCGTTCGCCTTCGGCCACGGCCTGGCCTATACGCGGTTCGACTGGACAGATCTGATCGTGGACGTGCGGGAGACACCGACGGACGGCGAGTTCAGCTTCGCTTTCACCGTCCGCAACTCAGGCGGTCGAGCCGGCACCGAGGTCGTCCAGCTCTATCTCCACGACCCCGTCGCGTCCGTCGTCCAGCCGGTGCAACGCCTCGTCGGCTACGCACGGGTGGACCTCGAACCGGGTGCCGCACGGCGTCTGCATGTCACGGTCCCGGCCGACATCGCCTCCTTCACCGGACGCGACGGGCGGCGGGTCGTCGAACCGGGTGAGCTGGAACTGCGGTTGGCCGCCTCCAGTGCGGATCGACGCCTGACGGCCGCCGTCACGCTGACCGGGACCGTTCGTCACGTGGATCACACGAGGCGCCTGCACGCCACGATCCGCCAGGAGCCGGTCGGCCAGGCCTGAACCCGGGTGCGCAGCGCACACCGCGGCGGCGCTGCGCACGCGCGGCCGGGCCGTCCCCGTCCTGGCCTGGCCTGGCACGACGGGGACGGGGAACCTCGGTGTCGGCGGCACCGAGGGATGGCCGCCAGGCCCGCGTGGCCAGGCGGCCATCCGACGTTCCGTCACAGCACGCCTCGCCGGGCGAGGTTGCGCATCAGGGCTCCGACGCCGTATGTCCACGGCTCGGCCCGCTCGCTGGCGATGACGGTGTTGGCCAGGGCGCCGAGTCTCGGGCTGGAGATCCGCACCAGGTCGCCGTACTCGTGGGTGAAGCCCGCGCCCGGCGCCTGCCGGTCCTCGGTGGGAGCGAACAGCGTTCCGGTGAAGAGCACGAAGCCATCCGGATACTGGTGGTGCGGTCCATGTGTGGCGGCCACCAGGTCCGTTACGTCGCGGCTGATCTCCCGCATGGAACTCCTGCCGTGCAGCACGTATCCGTCCGTCCCCTCGACCCGCAGCTCGACGTCGAGACCGCGTACGGCTTCGAGGTCGAAGCCGTCGTCGAGCAGGCGGACGAAGGGGCCGATCGCGCACGAGGCGTTGTTGTCCTTGGCGCGGGACAGCAGCAGGGCACTGCGTCCCTCCACGTCGCGGAGATTGACGTCGTTGCCGAGTGCCGCTCCCCGGATCCGGCCGCGTGAGTCCGCGACGAGGACGACCTCGGGCTCAGGGTTGTTCCACACCGAGGTGCCGAGAACCCCGATGTACGCGCCGGTTCCGACCGCGGACAGTACCGGGGCCTTGGTGAACACTTCCGGGTCCGGCCCGATCCCGACCTCCAGGTACTGCGACCACAGTCCTTCGGAGACCAGCACTTCCTTGGCCTTGTCCGCTTCCGGGGACCCGGGACGGACGCCTTCGAGCGTGCCGCCCACCACCTGACCCACGCGGGCCCGGATCATGGCGGCCAGAGCCGGGTCGCCGCCCGTGCGTTCCTCGATGACGCGTTCCATCAGGCTCCGGGCGAAGGTGACGCCGGCGGCCTTGATCACCTGCAGATCGACCGGGGCGAGCAGGTGCGGAACGTCACGGCGGCCGACCGGTGCCCCGAGCAGGTCGTCCAGGCGCCAGACGTGTCCGCCCTCGGCATCGCGGACGACCTCCGCAGCGTCGTCGCGTTCCATGAGGTCGGAGACGGTGGGTACGACGGCCGTCAGGTCGACGACCTGCTCGCCCCGGACCGCTGCCACGCACGGTCCGTCCCACTCGGGGTCATGGACGCGTGCGACGAGCGCGGCTCGGTCGGCGTCCTCCGGCAGGACGGTGCCGGCGGTCAGGACCGGCCGCGGATGGGCGGTTTCCGATTCCACCATCAACGCTCCCCTGGATTCGAGGTGTGAGGCGACTGGACCGGTGCTCAGTGGGAGTCGCGGGGGACCTCGTATCCGCGGTTGCCGCGCAGGAAACCGAAGTCCGCGCCCTCGTGGGCCTGTTCCACGTTCTGGGTGTAGAGCCAGGTGTAGCCGCTGGTGTACTGCTCGGCCGGCGCGCGCCACGCCAGCCGACGGCGCGTGAGCTCGGCGTCGTCCACGTCCAGGTGCAGGGTGCGGCCCGGGACGTCGAGAACGACGAAGTCCCCGTCGCGCACCAGGGCGAGTGGCCCGCCGACGGCGGCCTCGGGCGACACGTGCAGAACCACCGTCCCGTACCCGGTGCCGCTCATCCGTCCGTCGCAGACGCGCACCATGTCCTTGACGCCGGCCTTCAGCAGCTTCGCGGGCAGCGGGACGTTGGAGACCTCGGGCATGCCGGGGTAACCCCTGGGGCCCGCGTAGCGGATGACGATCACGGTGTTCTCGTCGATGTCGAGTTCGGGATCGTCGACCACCTCGTGGTATGCCTCCGGGGTGTCGAAGACGCGTGCGGGTCCACGATGGGTGAGCAGGTGCGGGGACGCGGCGGACTGCTTGATCACGGCACCGTCGGGGCACAGGTTCCCCCTGAGGACGGCGATACCGGTGCCGGCCGGCTGGAAAGGAGCGTCGAGGCCGGTGATGACGTCGGAGTCCGCGCGTTCGGCGCTCTCCGTGTTCTCGGCGACGGTGCGGCCGGTGACCGTGATCTGTTCGCCGTGCAGCAGTCCGCCGCGCAGCAGCTCGGCCATGACCACGGGCAGTCCGCCCGCGTAGCAGAAGTCCTCCATGAGGTACTTGCCGCTGGGCATCAGGTTGACCAGGGTCGGCACCTCCCGGACGAGGTCGTCGAAGTCCTGCAGACCCAGTCCGACACCGACACGCCCGGCGATGGCGATGAGATGGATGACGGCGTTCGTGGAACCGCCGATGGCCGCGTTGACCCGGACGGCGTTCTCGAACGCCTCCCGGGTCAGAATCCGCGAGGGGCGCAGGCCCTCCTCCACCATGCGAACGATGCGCTGCCCCGCCGCCTGCGCGGTCTCCATCCGACGTGCGTCGACCGCCGGCCAGGCCGCGGACCCCGGCAGTTGCATGCCCAGCGCCTCGGCCAGACAAGCCATCGTCGACGCGGTCCCCATAGTCATGCAGTGCCCGTGGGAACGGGCCATGCACCCTTCCGCGAAGAAGCACTCCTCCGCGGTCATCCGGCCGGCTTTGAACTCCTCCTCGAACTTCCACACGTGGGTGCCGGATCCCACGTCCTGCCCACGGTACTTGCCGTTGAGCATCGGGCCGCCGGTGACCATGACGGCGGGCAGGTCGACACTCGCGGCGCCCATGAGCATGGCGGGTGTCGTCTTGTCACAGCCTGACAGCAGCACCACGCCGTCAAGGGGGTTGGCCCGGATCAGTTCCTCGACCTCCATCGCCATGAGGTTGCGATAGAGCATGGCGGTGGGCCGCATGAGGGTCTCGCCCGTGGCCATGGTGGGGAACTGGAGAGGCAGCCCACCCGCCTGCCACACTCCCCTCTTGACTGCTTCCGCGACCTGGGTCAGATGGGTGTTGCACGGTGCGAGTTCCGAGGCGCTCGTCGCGACACCGATGACGGGACGCCCGTCGAACACCTCGTGGCCGAGTCCTTGGTTGCGCATCCAGGAGCGGTACACCATGCCGCTGCGACCCTGTGCGCCGAACCATGCCTGGCTCCGGCTGCCGGCTTCTCGACCCTCGGTCATGCACGCACTCCCGTGGCTGTGACGTGGTCCGCTTCGGGTGGGGCCATTGGGGGTGGGGACCCGCAGGCCGTACCCTGTCAGGCAATCATTAAATGATTCGATGAATGGCGTCCAGGGGGGAGGCGGACATCGTGGCGGACTTCCCGACCATGCACCATCGCGTGGTCGACCAACTCGGGCGACGGATCGTGGGCGGCGGATGGAAGCCCGGTGACACACTGCCGGTCGAGGAGGCGCTGGCCGCCGAGGCCGGCGTGAGCCGAGGGGTCCTGCGCGAGGCGGTCAAGGCACTGGTGGCGAAGGGGATGCTGCATGTGCGCCCGCGTACCGGTACCCGCGTGCTGCCCCCGAAGCAGTGGAACCATCTGGACCGGGACGTGCTGCGCTGGAAACAGGCCGAAAACGCCACGGCTCTGCTGCGTGACACGGGTGAACTTCGCCGGGTCGTCGAACCCGAAGCGGCCCGGCTCGCTGCCGGCCGGGCCACTCCCGACGAGGTCCGAGCCCTGTACGACCATGTGGCGGCCATGGAGGCCGCGGCGGCGGAGCCCGGCGGCACGGGGTACGTCGAGGCCGATATCGCCTTTCACCAGGCCCTGCTCGACGCCAGCGGCAACCCTCTCCTCGGCTCACTGGGCCGGGCTGTCCACGTCGCGCTGGAACACAGCTTCCTGGTCAGCACCCGGACCCCCGGTGCGGTGGAAGCCTCTCTGCCAGGTCACCGGGCCGTCGTGCGAGCCGTCGAGGCCCGGGACGGCGCGGCCGCGGCGGCCGCCGTACGGGCTCTCATCGAGGCAGCGGACAGGGACATCGCGCAGAGCCCGGTCAGGGGATCCGCTTCGAACCGGCCCGACACCCGAACGACCCGGACACCGCGGTGAACGTCGGCCTGGACGGGCTGCCGGCGCCCCGGACCGGCCGCACCTGGTCTACGAACGGTCCACGCCGACGGGGCCTGAAGTCCGGGCCCGGGGAGACCACCAGCTGATGCTCCGCACTGGCGCCGCCGGTGGGTTCTGACACCGGTTGCCGATCGGTGATGACACCGGCCCCTGCCGGCCTGGGCCTTTGGTGGCGGTGGAGTGGCGTGCGCCGGTTCCGTCAGAGAGAGGGGGCCCTCTGACGGAACCGGATGGGAAGGTGAGTGTCTCAGCTGTGGCCGGTCACGGTGAACTTCCACTGGCCGGAGCCGACCCTGTAGACGGTCTCGTCATCGCCGCTGTTCTGCGGTCGCGCACCGGAAGTGGCTCGGACCGTCACAAGGGGCTGTCCGAGGTGCGGGACATGGACGGTCGCGGTGCTGCCGACCGGGATGGTGACGTCAAGGGTGGTGCTGTCGCCGTCGCTTGTCCAGGAGCTGGCAACCCGGCCGCGGACGGTCTCGATGGATGCCGCCGCGTGGCGCAGGCCCGGCGGGATCTGCGGGTCGATGGCCACGGTGCTGTAGCCGGGGCCGGTCGGCCGGATGCCGCCCAGCTGCGTGTAGAAGGAGGCGTTGATACCGGCGAACATGGCGTGGTCGTGGCTCTCCATGCTCGATGCGTAGGTCCACTCCTCCCACGAGGTCGTCGCCCCCTTCGTGATCTCGTAGCCGAAGCCGGGATAGGTGCGCTGGCCCAATACCGTCATCGCCACGTCGGTCCGGCCGATGACGGCGAGCGCGTCCATGAGGTAGCGGGTGCCGAAGATGCCCGTGTCGAGGTGACCGGCGTCCTTGGTGAGGATGGTGTTGACGAGCTGGGCACCGACCTTGTCGACGCTCTCCGCGGGGACCATGCCGAAGGCGAGCGGCAGCACGCTGGTCGTCTGGCGTCCGTCGCCGTAGGTGTCGCCGGCCGCGTTGAGGAACTCGGTGTTGAACGCCTGCTTGATGGCTTCGGCGAGGTGGGTGAAATGCGCGGCGTCGTCGCGGTGGCCCAGTGCCCCGGCCGCCTTGGCGACATCCACGGCCTGAAGGTACGACAGGGCGGTGTTCACCACCGAGACTTCGCTGGTGCAGTTGCCGGCGTTCGGGTTGCCGAGGCCGCCGTTCGCGTTGGAGCTGCGGTCGGGAGGGCACCAGTCGCCGAACCCTCTGCCGGCCGGCCAGATGTGTCCGGGCACGTCGGTGGCGTTGGTGTCGACGAACTTCTTCATCGCCGCGTACGCGGTCTCGAGGGTGGCGCGGTCGCCGTACTGCTCGTAGAGGGCCCAGGCCAGGGTGATCTGGTCGCCGCCCATGTCGGGCTGCTGGGCGTTGCCCCCGTCGTTGGGGAGCGGAGTGCCGGGCGGCATGTCCTGGAGGTAGTTGGCGTAGAAGCCGTCCATACCGAACTCCCGGACGGAGGCGTCGTGATACGCCTGTACGTCCATGCCCGGCGGGGTCCGTTCGTCACGGACCGGGTTGTCGGTGGGCAGGCTCATCGAGTTGTTCAGGATGGTCCACCTGTTGTTCTGCCAGATGCGGTCGAGCAGCGCATCGGACGAGGAGAACATGCCGGTCGACGCCACGTCGGCGTGCGCCACCCTGGCGTCGAGACTCTTCGTCGTCGGAGTGCCCGGGTAGCCGGTGACCTCGACATAGCGGAACCCGTGGTAAGTGAAGCGGGGTTCGTACGTCTCGGTGGTGCGAGTACCTGCCAGGGTGAAACGGTCGGTGGCCGCCGCCGCCCGGTTGGTGGTGGTGTCGAGCATGCCGTCGGCACCGACCTCCTCGGCCGTCCGCATCCGTACGGTGCTGCCCGCCACGCCCTTGACGTGCAGCCGCTCCCAGCCGGCGATGTTCTGACCGAAGTCGTAGACGTAGACGCCCGGCTTCGGCTCGGTGAGCCTCACCGGCGCGAGCGTGTCGGTGACCCGGATCGGCGGCAGGGTGGCGGCCGCCGGCGTGCCGGTCGGCGCTTGCACGGTCCGCACCGGCTGCCAGCGAGTTCCGTCGAAGCCGGGTTTGTCCCACCCGTCCTTTTCCAACTGTGCGTTGTAGGACTCGCCCGCGTAGATGCCGTTGCTGGTGATCGGGCCGGTGGACCAACTCCACTCGCTGTCGGTGGTAATGGTCTGCCGACGGCCGTCGGCGTAGGTGACCTCGAGCAGCATCACGGCCTGCTGGGGCCCGGACCAGCGGAAGCCGTAGGGGCTGAACCGCTCGTCGTATCCGTTCCCGAGCCACAGCCCGACGGTGTTCGCGCCGCTCTTGAGGTCGTCGGTGACGTCGTACGTCGTGTAGAGGTCGCGCTTGTCGTAGGGAGTGGAGGCCGGGGCCAGCACCTGGTCGCCGACCTTGGCCCCATTGAGGTGCAACTCGTAGAAGCCCAGGCCGAACACATAGGCGCGGGCGGTCGCGACCTTCGTTCTGTCGAGGGAGAAGGCACGGCGCAGCATCGGCGCGTCGGGTTCCGCGTCGAGCAGTGTCGGGTCGCTCCGAGGTTCGAGCTGACCGCCGGTGACCGGGCTGCCGGGGAAGAGCGGGTCGGGTGAGGTGCTGAAATCGTCGGAGAGGAGAGCGGCGCCGTCCATGCCGTGAACCGCGACGTTGTCGTACAGGGCGTCCTCGGGGACACCGTTGGTCACTGAACTGCGAAAGCCCAGGGTGCCCGCGCTGAGGGTGGTGTCGGTACGGGAGTCGACCTGGGCGCCATCGATCGAGGTGGTGATGCGGCTGCCCTCGGCTCTGATGGTCAGGTGGTGCGGGGCGTTGACGTTCGCGGTGGTGATGACCGGACTGAGGTCGACTTCGCCGAGGTTGGTGAACCGGCCGCCAGACTGGACGTGCGGACGCAGCAGCACCTTGCCGGCCGTCTGCGCGGCGTTGATCTGCCACATGTAGTAGTCCTGTGCGTCCTTCACCCGGAACAGGACACTCGCCGCACCGGTCTTGATGGTGAAGTCCGCGTCGAGGGTCAAGTCCGACCAGGAGTAGCTGTTGCCGGTGTCCGGGCTGATCCACTGAGCGCCCTGCCAGTCCGCCGCGTTCAGCAGACCGGTCTCCCAGTGCGCGGTCGGGCTCCACTGGGAGGCCCTGCCGTGCGCGTCCCACACCCGCACAGTCCAGTAGTAGGCACGCGAGGAGGTCAACTCCGGCCCTCCGTAGGCCACTCCGACCGAGTCCGCGTCGGACACCCGGCCGCTGTCCCAGACGTCCGCGTCCTCGGTGGTCAGACGCTTCGGACTGCTCGCCACCAGGACGCGGTACGCGGTCTGCCGGTCTCCGCGCGCGGAGGAGCGCAACTGCCAGCCGAGGCTGGGCCGGGTGTCGTCGGTGCCGAGCGGGTTCACCGTGCCGTCCACGGTCAGTCGTCCAACGGTGATTCGGCCGGACGCGGCTACCGCGACCCCCGGACCGCCCGGCGACACCCCGAAGACCACCGCCCCCATCAGGGTCATGACCGTGAGCCATCGTGATGACTTCCAGCGCCAGCGACCGTGCACGGGCTTCCCTCCAAGTCACGGCAGGACCATCACCGCGGAATGAAACGTTTCAATCGACTGGGACGTTGGCAATGTACGAGCGCATTCCGTCGGGGTCAATGGATCAGACGAGTCTGCTCTTGCTGTCGCCACGGCGTCTGCCACGGCGAGGGTTCCGGACAGTCGTCGTGTTCTCACGGTTGGGCGATCTCCGCGTGGCCGGCTCATGGGCCGGAGAGGGGGCGGCTGTACGCCGTGTGTATCGGTTCAATCCGACGGTGTCGCGGTCGGACAGGTGGCGCGGAGCGTGACGGGTGGACTGCGGGAATGCCCTGCGCCTGTCCGGGGCCGGACACCACCGCACACCGGAACCCACGCCGCCCGGGACCTCATACGGTGCGTCCCGGCCTCCGCTGCGGGCGGGCCCGTTCTTACGGCGTGGTGTCGCAATGAGCGTGGTGGACGCCCTCGACGGCCGTGATCGGCATCGGATGGACGCGGCCGCGTCACGCTCGGCGGAGCGCGTGCCCGGCGGCGTGCCGGGTGCGCGGAACCCGTCCAGGACCGTGCGTCGGGGCGGCGCCGCTCACCTTCCCTCCGCTACCGGTCCGTCGGGCGCGCGCCTCAACTGATGCAGTTGCAGGGCGAGATGTACGCGCAGTCCCCAGTCACCGGCGCGCCAGTCCGCTCCCAGGACCGCCCCTATGCGGTCCATCCGCTTCAGCAGGGTGTTCGTGTGGATGTGGAGGGCGTGGGCGGTTCGGCTGAGGTTGCCCGAGTGGGTGAAGAAGGCGGCGGCGGTGGCCACGAGGTCAGTGGAGCGGCGGCGGTCGTAGTCGAGGAGGGGACCGAGGGTGTCGGAGATGAAGTCCCGCAGTTCGTGGGCGCGTCGGGGGTCGAAGACAAGGGCGTACATGGCGTAGTGACGGGTGGTGGCGCCACGGTCGGTGTCACCGAGGGAGCGCATGACGTCGAGGCAGCGTTGGGCGAGGGTGAAGGAGCGCGAGCGGTCGTGGCCCGTGACGCGGTCGAGGACCACGAGGGTCGGGGAGCCCAGACGGTGACGGAGCCGGTGGTGCAGCTCCGCGGCCGCCGTCTCCGGGTCGTCGGTGTGCAGCAGCATCGTCCCCCGGCCCAGGTATTCGCCCGCGAGTCCGGACCACTCGGTGGAGGCCGCGTGCAGTTCGCGGACGACGTCGGCGGCGGGACGCCCGGGACAGTCGGCCGCCACGAGGACGTTCAGGCGGTCCACGTCGACGCCACGGGCGAGCGCGCGGTCACGCAGGGTCGGGTGGACGGGGTGGAGCGGGGGGCGGGACAGCAGTTCGGTGAGCAGTTCGCCCCGCACCCGTTCCTCCGCCTCGACGCGGGCCTCGCGCATGAGCACGAGCAGGCCGGTGATCTGCGCGGAGCGTTCCAGCATCCGGACGTCCGCCGAGTCCGTGGCCGCCCGCCGCCACAGGGACAGAGAGCCGAGATGGCTGCCGTCGGCCTGGATGGCCGCCACGCTGAGGACCGTACCGTCGTCGCCGCGGCCGTGGACACACCGGCCGGTCCGCCGTGCCTCCTCCAGCAGCTCCCGTTCCAGCGGCGGGTCGACGTCCGGCGTCGCGGAGCCGGGGGACCGGCTCGCGACGACCTTGTCGTCACGGTCCCGTATCGTGACCGCACCCTCCAGGTGGTCCACGAGCAGCTGCGCGATCTCACCGGGCCCGCCGCCCGTCAGCACCACGTGGGTCAGCGCCTCGTGCACCGCCGCGGCCAGTTCCATCGTGGCGACCTGGCCCTCGATGACGCGGTAGGCGTCCCGCAGCCGCCGCAGTGCCACCCGGCTCTCCTCGTAGAGCCGGGCGTTGTTCAGGGCGATGGCGGCGTGGTCGGCGAAGGCACTGAGAAGGGCCACCTCGTCCTTCGGGAAGGGGCGCTCGGTGCGGTCGGCGGCAAAGAGGACACCGATCACCCGATCGCCGACCAGGAGCGGCACCCCGAGGAGCGCCACGAGCCCTTCGTCGCCGACGAGCCGGTCGAAGCACGAGTTGTGGTCGATGCCGTCGGCCGCGCGGTAGTCGCTGACCCAGTAGGGGGCCCTGGTCTCGATCACCCGTCCGCCCAGGCCGGCCCCCGGGGGCATCCGTGCGGACGAGAACTCCGGTGAGATGGTGCCCGCGGACGCCCTGAGCCTGAGGTTGCCGTCGGCGTCCAGGAGCGAGAGGTACGCGAAGTCGCTGCCGATCAGCTCGTGTGCCTCTCGGACGATCGACGGGAGCACCACGTCGACCTCCCCGAGCACGGCCAGCGAACGGGCCGTCGCGTAGAGGCTGGTCAGCTCTCGCTCGCGACGCAGACGGTAAGCGGCCAGTTCGGGATGTTCGGCGTGTCCACCCTGATCGCGAGCACCCTGCGCGTCGGAGTCGGTGCGTGGCATCGGTCCGGCCTCCACGAGAAGCGAGCAGGTGGAGGTTTCCTCCACCGCGTGAGCGCCAGGAGTGTATCCCCGTCCCATCCTGCAAAGCGTCCGCTCAGCTCTACTCTCGCCGCACGACACAGAGTTGTGACGCAGGTCGCAGCCCTACCGAGAACCGAGGGACGCCTCCCATGGCCTCTTCCGCGCAGGCCCCCATCCAGGGCAACAGCTCCGACCCCGCCACCGCCTCCGGACGCCGCACCGGCTGGCAACTGCTCGCAGCCGGACTGATCGGCAGCTCGATCGAGTGGTACGACTTCTTCCTGTACGGTACGGCGGCGGCTCTGGTCTTCCCGCACGTCTTCTTCCCGCACTCGTCCGCCTTCATGGGCACTCTGCTGTCCTTCAGCACCTTCTGGGCGGGCTTCGTGGCCCGGCCGCTCGGCGGTCTCCTCGCCGGTCACTTCGGTGACAGGTACGGCCGCAAGCCCACGGTCGTCGTATGCCTGACAGGCATGGCCGTCGCGACGTTCCTCATCGGCTGTCTGCCGAGCGCCGCGAAGGTCGGCACGCTCGCCCCGGTTCTGCTGGTGCTGCTGCGCTTCGTGCAGGGTGCGGCCGCGGGCGGCCAGTGGGGCGGCATCGCGCTCCTTCTCACGGAGTCGGCCCACCCCAAACGCCGCGGGTTCGCCGGCACCTTCGGCCAGACGAGCGTCCCGGTGGCGGTCATCATCGTGAACCTGGTCTTCACCACGACCAGCAGCGTCGTATCGAGCGACGCGTTCCTGAGCTGGGGCTGGCGCATCCCGTTCCTGCTCAGCGCGGTCATGTTCCCCGTCGTGCTGCACATCCAGCGCAAGGTCGAGGACACCCCGGACTTCCGCGAGCTGCAGGAGGCAGCGGCCAGGACCGCGCAGGCCCGGGTGGTCCGGGCTCCGATCGCCGAAGCCGTTCGCCGCAACTGGCGTACGATTCTGCTCGGTTGCGGCACGCTGTCCGCCACGAACAGCCTCTTCTACGTGAGTATCACCGGCCTGCTCAGTTACGGCACCACGACGCTGCACATGGAGCGCAACTCACTGCTGACCGCCACCCTGCTCAGCTCGGCCCTCATGGCGGGCATACTCCCCTACGCGGGCCATCTGTCCGACCGCTTCGGCCGGCGCAGGCTCATCCTCGTCGGCGGGCTCGGCGTAGCGGCCTGGGCGTTCCCGTACTTCGCGCTGGTGGACACGGCGTCGGTCCCGCTGGTCTTCATCGCCGTCACCGTCGGCTTCCTCTTCCAGGGGCTGACCTACGCCCCGATGGCCGCGTATCTCGGCGAGCTGTTCGCCCCCGACGTCCGCTATTCCGGTGCCTCCTTCGCGTACCAGTTGTCCGCCATCGCCGTCAGCGGCAGCACACCGGTCCTGATGACCACCGTGATCGCCAAGACCGGAACGACCACCCTGATCGCGGTCTACATCACGCTCATGGGTCTGATCACCTTCGTCAGCGCGTGGTTCCTGCCCGAGACGAACCCGGCGGAGGTACGGGCCGATCCGGAGAAGCTGCCCGGGACCCAGCTGTACGCCTGAACGGTCGGCCGGAGACTGTCTGGACGCCCCGGAGACGCATGAATTCCCAGATGTTCCCTTTGTTGCCTACGTCCCGTCTGCTCAGAACCGTACGGAACCCACCAGCGGCCCCGGCATCGCGAACCACGAGGAGAGATCGTCATGTTCACCCCCCGACCGGGGTTCCCCCTCGGTGACATCCCCAAGGCGTACGCGGCTGAGCGTCCCGAGGCCGTCGCGGTCCGCTCCGGGGAGGATCAGCTGACGTGGGCGGAGCTGTTCCGGGCGAGCGGCGAGATCGCGCAGGGGCTGGCGCAGTCGGGCGTGACGAAGGGGCGCATCGTCCCGCTCGCACTGCCGAACGGCGTGGACGTCGTGGCCGCGGCCTTCGCCTGCCTGAGACTCGGTGCCGTGCCCCAGCCGCTGTCGACGCGGCTTGCGCCGCCCGAGGAGGAGGCGATCCTCACGCTGTCCGATCCGGCGGTGGTCGTCGGCCTCGATCCGGGCACACCGGAGGGGAACGGCCGGTTCAGGGCGACCACGGTCGCAGAACTTCGCCGTCAGGGCGCCGGGGGTGGCGACCTCGTGACAGAAGTGGGTCCCTCGTGGAAGGCGCCCACGTCGGGCGGATCGACCGGCAAGCCGAAGATCATCCTCTCGGGGGCCGAGGGGGCCTTCAACCCCTTCGACATGGAGGCGTGGGGTCTCAGGCCGGGCGAACAGTCCCTTGTCACCGCGCCGGTGCACCACAACGCGCCCTTCTCCACGGCCATGACGACCCTGTTCAACGGCGGCACCGTCACCCTTCTGCGGCGTTTCGACGCCGAGCGGGTGCTGGCAGAGGTCGAGGAGCACGGGATCACCTGGGTGTATCTGGTGCCGACGATGATGCGACGCATCCTGGCCCTGCCCGAGAAGACCCGCGACCGCTACGACCTCTCCTCGCTGGTCTCGGTGTGGCACTGCGCCGAACCGTGCCCGCCGGCGACCAAGCAGGCGTGGATCGACTGGCTCGGACCGGACCGGATCTGGGAGCTGTACGCCGGGACCGAGGCCCAGGCCGGCTGCACCATCTCCGGTACCGAGTGGCTGGCGCACCGGGGTTCGGTGGGCCGTCCCACCTGGGGCGAGATCAAGATCATGGGCCTCGACGGCGCGCCGGTGAACGAGCCCGGGGTACCCGGTGAGATCTTCATGCGCGTCACGGAGGGCAAGCCGCCCGCCTTCCGCTACATCGGCGCCGAGACGGAGGAACGGGACGGCTGGTCGACCCTCGGCGACATCGGCGAGTTCGACGCGGACGGCTATCTGTATCTGCACGATCGCCGCTCGGACATGCTCCTGGTCGGCGGGGTCAACGTCTATCCCGCCGAGATCGAGGCCGCGCTCACCGAGCACCCGCACGTCCTGTCCGGCGCGGTCATCGGCCTGCCGGACCCGGACCGCGGCAACCGCGTCCACGCCATCGTCCAGATCGAGGAAGGCCGTCCGACGACGGCCGAGGAGATCGACGCGTTCCTGGCCACCCGCCTGTCACCCCACAAACGGCCCCGGTCCATCGAACTGGTCACGACTCCCCTGCGTAACGCGGCGGGCAAACTGCGCCGCTCCGCGCTACGCGCCGAGCGCCTGTCGTCGACGTGATGACCGGCTACGACGCCATTACCCCGGGCGGAAAGCCGGGAACCGTGATAGAGCGCGCTCGTATCGCGCTGTTGCTGGATGAGCAAGCCGGCCCGGTCTTCGCTGATCCAGCGGCTCAATGCGATAGGCCAGCTCCATCACTTCCAACGCCGCCGGACCCGAGGGGCGGTAAGCGACCTCGATGTGGGCCGTGTCGCCGCAGCAGTCGAGTTGCACGCGCCCTGGCGGACCAGCGGTCTCAAGGGTGAGGCCGTACAGGTACTCCTCAGACACGACGAGACCCAGGTCACGCGAGACTCGTCTCAGGATTCGGTCCCACTCGTTCCGTTGCGCCTTAGCTTGTTCTTTATCTGCCGTCCGCGTCATAGGGCGGGGATGGACGGTCCCAGACGGCGTCTGACCGGCTGACAACCTTTCGAAGTTCGCGGGCACTTCGGGGTGATATGGCCTGCATCACGATGTCGAGGAGGGCTCGGGCTTCGAGGGGATTGCCGCAGCAGTACCAGTGCACGTTGCCCCACTCGTAGTCGTGCCACAGATCCCGCTCGGGCTGGTGGACGTAGTCCTTCCACAGGCACACGGCTGTGCTGACATCGCCTGGCTGCAGATAGTTGCGGGTGTGCTCAATACGAGCGATCTCGGACAGTGCACTCGAAGACAGGCCGTCGATAACAGGCCTTGCACCGTTTGTCAGGTGGCTGCCGGGTGCGCCAGCACGGATCTGTCCTGGCCGTCTACGCGGCATGGACCTTTCGCCCGTCCGCACGGCTGTACGTTTCACCTTCGGCGGGTGTTGACCGCGTCGAACCACTTCTGTGAAGGGTGATCCAGATGAACAGCCCTGCCGGCCCCCTTGCCCCAAGCAGCGCCGGTGGCGCCGCGCCGGCCTTCCGTCTGGGGGTGGTGCAGACCGCCGCGCCACTGCTGGGCGGCGGTCTGGTGGGCACCGTGCTCGCGTACGTGCTCGTGGCGGCCACTGGTGGGCGCATGACGGTGGGGGAGCTGTGGACGTGGGTCTCGGCAGCCATGCTCGCGAGTGTGGTCGTTCCAGTCCTGTCCCCTCACTACCGTGTCGAGCTCAGCGACGACTTCCTCGTCCTCCGCGGGGGCAGGCGCCGCGATATCGCGTGGCGGGACATCATCGGCCTGGAGGTCCGGAGGACCGCTGGGGTCCGGACGGTGGTCGTGCACGTGTCGGATGGACATCGGATACCGCTGCGCGCGCCAATGTCCCTTCTGGACCGCCGCTTCGACGACAAGGCCCAGGTCCTCATGGACTGGTGGACCGCACGCCGGGTTGGCCCCGACCGCGTGTAGCGGCCGAATCGGGGCGGAATACCCCTGTGCCCCAACCGAAGCGATCATGCGTGACCTGGCCGCCGCGAGACTGACAGGCGTCGACAGCGGGTGGGAGAGCGTTCTCAGGACCGCGGTGTCGGGTCGGTGCGGGCCAAGGCGATGACCCTGGCCTTGAGAACGATCAGTCGCGGTCGGCTTCGCGGGATGTCGGCTGGCCGCTTCTGCGGGAACTTCGTCGGGTGATTCGCCTGTTCATGAGCGTGATAGCTGCCCAGGTGATCAGCGACTCGGAGTGCTGGATGAGCCGTTCGTCATCCCGCGCATGCCGACGGGCGTGCGTGATCCAGGCCAGGGACCGCTCGACCACCCAGCGGCGGGGAAGGATGACGAACCCGACGGCGTCCTTCGGCCGGCCGACGGTCTTGAGGGTCAGTCCGAGGTTTGTCTTTGCCCAGGTCACGAGCTGTCCGGCATGGCCGGAGTCCGCCCGGACGATGGTGATCTCGGGGTGCATCAGCCTCAGCCGGAACAGCACTTCCTTGGCCGCCTCGCGGTCGGTCATGTCGGCCGGGGTGACCATGACGAACAGCGGCAGTCCTTTGGTGTCCACGACCAGGTGCCGCTTGCGGCCGTTGGTCTTCTTCGCGTCGTCGAAGCCGCGGGAGTCGCGGCCAACGGTCTCTGCGGCCTTGACCGACTGGGAGTCGATGACGGTGGCGACTGCTCCCGGGGCCCGGCCGATCTCCCGGCGGATGCGCTTGCGGAGCTGGTCACGGATCTGCCCGACGATGCCGGCGGCAGCCCAGCGGGCCATGAAGCCGTAACACGTGCGCCAGGGCGGGAAGTCCCTGGGCAGAGCCCGCCATTTACAGCCGGTGTCGACCGCGTACCGGATCGCGTCCGCGATCTCCCGACGGGGGTGCTTCTCCGGTCGCCCGCCGGTCCTGGTCTCGCAGGCCGGGGTCGGCAGCAGCGGTTCGATCAGCGCCCATTCGTCATCGAAGGTGTCGGAGGGATAGCAGCGTCGCCGCGGCAACGGTTCCCCTCCCTCCAAAGACAGTGGCTGGGCCGGCTTCGATGTAGTCGGCGATCACGTCGAGTGTGGACTCGACCGAGCCGAGCTGTGTGTTCAGGTACTCGGCCCAGCGGCCTTTCGGCCGCAGGGCCACGTGCGGGGCTCGGCAAGGGCGCCTGGCACGCGATGACGCTGCACTGGAACAGCAAGACCAACGGCACACTGCCCCCTGTGGAACTCGAAGGCTCTGCCCCTGGGCACGATCCCCCCACGCGGCACCGTCACCACGCGGATCTCCGTGTCCTTCCCCAAGAAGTCCATCAAGGCCGCAAATTACGACTTCCTCGACGTCCGCAGCAGTGCATGCGCCAACACCCGCCTGGACTGGTACACCGGCAACGGATTCTCCTACTGGCCGTGGAAGGGGACCCCCGGAAAGCCCGCCTGACCCTCCTGCAGATTGCCGAAGAGTGGCGGCTCGGGCTCAGACTGCGTCACTGGCCTGCCACGGCAGCCCAGTGACGGATGTGCTGGTCGGGATCGACCTGGGCGGATGCGAGTGTCGTGTCGAACGGCTCGCGCAGATGTGGCGGGTATACCGCACGCGAGGTGGGCAGGCCCCGCGGGACACGGTGACGCACCCGCAGGTCGGTGGACTCAGCGAACACCCGCATGGCCGCCTCCCGCCAGGCGTCCTTGACGCAGGCTGTGTGGCCGGAGACATGGAAGCCGCGGCAGCCGACCGCGGCGGTGGCCGGGTCATTCCGGTTGGGGCTACGTGGCGATACTCCGTGTCCGCGTCACGCTGTCAGCACACGATCGAGCGCTGCCCGGCCTGCGGGTCCCCAGGTCGGCTTGCCGCCCGGAAGTCCCTGCTCCCCGTTCTGGCCCATCAGGATGAGGAAGAGGCTCTTCATGGCAGCCAACCCTCGGGCGCGCCGGATCGTCGCCTCGTCCGCCTGCGCGTACACCTCGAAGAACCGTGAGCCGGCGCCCGCGGGAAGCAGCAGCCACGCGGCCGTCAGGTCCCATGCTGGATCGCCGGCGAACATGGCGTCGAAATCAATCACGCCCGACAGCGTCCCGTCCGAGACGACGACATTCGCGGGATGGAGGTCCCCGTGCAGCCATAGCGGCGGGCCCTCCCACTCGGGGGCCGCAACGGCATCGTCCCAGACGTCCCACACGGCCCGTGCATCGGCGGAAAAGCCGCCGGGGGCAATGGCCCGCAAGAAATTCTCGAAGGCGCCCGTGTACTCCTTGGGGTGACCGCCACGGTCCGAACTGGCCGGCGCCTCAGCGGGCGCCGCCACATGGAGCGCCCTGAGGAAGCCCGCCAGAGTGTCGGCCGCGTGGTCGCCGCGACTGATCGAGGTGTAGTCGAGTGGCTCGCCACCGACCCACGTCATCACACTCCACGGCCTCGGAAAGCGCGCGGACGGTTCGCCGATCCGCACAGGCACCGGAACCGGGAGCGGAAGACGCGGGGCCACGACAGGCAGCCACCGGCACTCCTTGCGCAAGAGACCCGTGGCACCTTCCATGCGCGGCATACGCACAGCCAACTCATCCCCAAGGCGCCACATCTGGTTGCCCCAGCCACCCGCAACCTCACGGATGGCCAGCCCTTCGAGATCCGGATGCTGCTCCCTCAGCAGCTCGCGGACCAGGTCTGCGGTGATCTCGATCTCAGAGTCGGTCATGCAGAGCCACAGTACTGGGGCAGGCGGAGCGAACCTCACTCTCCAGAAGATCCAGCTGGACAAACTTCGTTGCGAGAGGTCAGCAAAGACGCCCCTGGCACGCTCGGATCAGGAACAGCCGCTCCCCCCATCGCGTGTATGCCAGTCGTCCTTGTGCTGAGCTTGTGGGAGTGGCCGAAGGCCTGTTCATCGTCCGAGCAGCTGCCGTACAGGGCGTGCAGAGCTCCTTCGCGGTGCGCTTGGCGGGGCGTCCGACCGGGCCCGTGGTGAGTCTAGAAGGACCGAAAGATCTCTGCGGGGTCGGTCCGGGCCGCCTCCGCGACATCTGCGAAGTCCAGGTTGGCGATCGCCAGATTCGCGTGGATGTCGTGAATGCCGGCGGGAATGGTGCGAACCGATCCGCCGTAAGCCTCGAACTCCTCGTCGCTCTCGCACGCGTCCCTGGTCAGGACCGCCACGGCCAGCAGCGGATGTTCGTGGTCTCGCATAGTTGTGCGGTCGGCGAGGAAGACCACGCTCAGGTCCTCGTCCGCTGACACGGCCGTGATCACGCCATCGGGTGTGGCGCCGGTCCAGACCGGATCGTCGACGATGTGGACGTGGGGCTCGTAGTCACCATCGCCCCACACGCTCAACAACTCCTCCCGTACGGCTTGCCAGACCGTCTCCTCACTGAAGTCAGTTCTTATGACCAGTGCGGCGAACTCACCATGACGAGTGACAGCGGGCAGCACTTCGGGTTCCGATCTCTACGGGTGCAGGCACCCGTACAAGATGCCAGGCCGTACCGACCGCCGGTCGCTCCTCAGTGAGAAACGCCATCTCCGAAGAGACGGAACGACCTCAAGGGGCGGTCACGGTAGGCCGGAGCCGGTGGAGTCGGCGCTTCCCTTCGGAATTTTCGGAGGCGGCGGGCCCGGTCGGAAGGACTGCAGCTGACCATGCGGGTCCTGGAGTCCGCCCCGGAAGGTGAGATCACTGATCACCTCGGCTATGAGAAGCACGACTCAGCCGGCCGGGGCAGTGGCAACTCCCGCAACGGAGGCCGGGCCAGGACCGTGCTGACCGACGTCGGGCCGGTCGAGGTAAAGGTCCCAGGTGACACACGGGCACGTTCGAGCCGCAGATCGTCAAGAAGCGGCGACGCCGGCTGACCGGGGTCGGCTTTTGCGGCGCGCGCCGGGCGACTTGCCCGGCTTCTTCCCGGCAGCCGGCTGTCTCCCGCGCGGCGGCGAGGCGGGCGAGGGCGCTCGCGTCTCCCGCCCGGTCGGCACGCTGGTGGAGACGCCGAGCCTCATTGCGCGCGATGCGGCCGCCGGCCTCCCTGATCTCCGCAATCCGGACGACGGCCGACGTGTCCCCCGCCGTGGCGGCCAACCGTCCCAGTCGTTCCGCTCCTTGTGTGGCTCCTGCCAGTTCTCGCAATTCGGCCAGTCGGACGAGCGGGCCCGTGTCGCCCGCACCCGCAACCTGCTGGGCGAGCTGTTCCGCCCGGATGAACCGGTGGCGGATCCGGGCCGCATCAGCGAGGTTGATGCAGCTCTCGGGGAAGAGGCCCACCGGCGAGTGCGCCGAAAGACTTCGGCCGGATTCATGGCCGGATCCCGCCCTCCGCACGACGGGTACGTCACAGCTGGGTATCCCTCCGGCAGGTACATCGGCGCACGCGGGGTGGGAGGAGCCGACCCGGGTGGCATGGAGGGGACCGGAGGCCGAGAGGGGACCGTCACGCCGTAGCCGGCGGCGACTCGCGATCCGTGCACTGCGCGACCAGGGGCGTTACGGACCGACCCTGCGCGAGGTGATGCCCGCGTTCGCGGGCGTCGTGGCGGTGGTGTGCGGGGTGGTGGCGGGCGTCGCGGTGGCCTACCGGGCGCTCGGGGCCGGCGTGCTCGTGGCGGCGCTGGCGCTCCTCGCCGTCGCCACCCCGGTCGTGGTCCGGCACCACCGTCCGCTGGCCCGTCGCCGTCTGGGGCACTACACGCCCGAGGAACTCGCGGAACTGGACACGGACGGGCTCATCCTGGCCGTGTCCCGAATGCTGCGCCGGGACGGCTGGGTGGTTCTCCCCCCGTCCACCCGGCAGGATCGGCCACGGGTTCGCGCACGGAACGGCCAGGGCCACCGCATAGAAGTGGCGTTCCGTCCAGTGGCCGAGCCCCTGCCCGACGAGGACGCGTCCGCGCGCTCCGCACGCCGGACGGGCACCACTCTGCGGCTCGTTGTACACCGGGGGACCTTCAGCCACCGTGACGTCCAATGGGCGCGGCGCCAGGGCGACATCCACCTCATCGACGGCCCGCGCCTCAGGAGTTGGGCGCACGGCACACCCCTGCACCGGCTGACCGATGCCTCCTGAGCGGCCGCTCCTGGAACCGCGCCGGGTAGAGGCGACCGCTTGCAGGTGAGTGAAGGCGCGCTCGCCAACCCAGTGTTGGGTTCCACGTCCGGAACCGTGTTCGGTGCCACGTCGCGCCGTCAATGTCTTCACGCCGGGCTCGCGAACGAGGCGGCGGTACCTGTCGTGGTCGCCGCCACGGTCACCGAACGACACACCAGGACGACGCCCGGGCCGACCGCGCTCGCCCCGCACAGGGCGGCTCACGACCGGAGGTATTCTCCCTGCGGATCGAAGCAGACGAGGCCGTGTTCGCGAGCCGGCACAACGGCCTACTGGCTCTGACAAAAGCTGCTGATCATGCGAGTGCGGGCTTGTCTGCTCGTCGGATTGGTCGTGGGGAAACGTCAGTCGCGGCCGTGGCTCGTGTCGGATGAACTGTGGTCGCCCATCGAACCCTGCTGCCCGTGCCGGCGCCGAAGCTGGTCGAGGGCAGACCTCGAGTGCCGGGCCGGCAAGCACTGCGCGGGATTCCCTTCGTCCTGCACACAGGTATCCAATGGGAGTACCTGCCTCAGGAGCTGGGCTTCGGGTCGGGGATGACGTGCTGGCTGCGCCTGGCCTTGGGGACCGCGCATCGAACGCGTCGAGATCAAGGACATCGCCCTTCCGGAGAGTTCCAGGCGTCCCAGCAGCTGACCGACGCCGCCGCGACCATGGCGACACCCCCGGAGCACTGCAACTGCGCCTGCTGCAGACCGTCGGGGACATCTCGGTGGAGAACAACAGCACGCTCGTGATGCCGTTCCCCGTGGAGATGCTCCGCTTCTTCGAGCGGCAGAGCGGGGAACCCGACGGCGAGTACGCGCCCGGAGCGGCTCATGCTCCGCGCAGCCCGAACTGACCGTCCCTGTCCAGCCGGTCCCCCCGTCTTGCCTCTGAGTGGAGAACGCGTCGGCTCCGGTGGCGAGCGGATCGGCAGTCGTGCGGCAGTGGCGCGGGAACGGCGGGACAACTGGCCGGCACGAGCGGGCTTCGACCCCGCCGGGTCACGTGTCCACGGCTGATCCCCGGCCGGTCCCGGGCAGTCGCCGGGAGTGAGAAGATCTGTGACGCGGCAAGTCGTCCACCGGTCGTCCGTTCGCCGAGCGGTGGGCGTAGTCGACCACGATGTGCCAGTCACCCGAGTGTGTGAACAGGTTGCGTGACCGGCCCGAGAGCCGGTCCGCCGCGTCGTGGACCCCGGAGCTCGCGCTGTTGGGGGTGCTGGTATCCGAACGGGTGGAAAGCAACCCGTCGGTTCAGCATCATCGACGAGCGCGCACTTCTCCAACTACCCATGTCCAGCAGGCGATCCGAGGATACTGGCGCCCGAGGTCACGTCCCCGGGTGAAGGTGACGGTAGCAACGCCCCCTGGAATGGCGGGGCTGAGGACCGCGGCCTCGGTGGAGGACCAGGCGGGTCAGGACGTAGTGGCGCTGGCGCGCCGCTGGCCACTCATGGACAGGTGATCACGCTGTGAGGTACGCCCTCGTTCACGAGGTGCCCCTCCCTACGAAGAACACGCCCGGAGTGACGAGAAGAACCGCCCGGGATTCCCTGGATGCCGGACCGGTTCACCGGTCACCCACGGCGGTTGTCGTCCCGACGGTCATCGCGCCGCCAGCGCGCCCGGTTCTGACGGTTGTAGCGACGGTCCCAGCGGTCCTGACGGTCCCGCCGTTCCCGGTAGTCGCGGTAGTCACCAAGGTCGTCGGACCTGTCGCCGCGGATCCAGCCGCCCCTGCGCTCACGGCCGTAGCGGGAGAGGCCGAAGAGCAGCACGGCCGCGGCCACCCACCAAAGAGGATGGAGAAAGCCGAGGCCGAGCAGGACCACGATCAGGACGACAAGCAGAACGAACACGGCGGGCCTCCCCGGAGCGGAGCAACGCATCAGTGCCGGGGGCCGGGGCCTGTTCGAACAGCCTAGCCCTCCATGGAGGTTACGGACAGCGGCCCGTGTCCGCGGCTTCCGGCCGAACCGGCGGGACCCGATTGACCACTTGACAGCTGCCGGCGAGTACCTCGGGGACTGGCGTGCATGGTGCGGCCCTTGCCCCCGGCAGCGTCGATCACCTCTCGCGTTCCTCCGAGGGCGTACCTCGCGCATCAGTGCCGGAATCCGTCCCGTACGCGATCCCGGCGCGGCATCGATGCGCTTCCTGCGGGCACCTGTTGCTGCCCGTCACCTCGCACGCACTTCACGACAGGCGGTACACGTGTACGCGCTGATCGTTCCGGCTCGCCCCCTTCGTCCTGCTCGCCACCGTGCTGGGCCTGTCCTGGTGGGAGGACCGCATCCTGCCGGCGGCCGAGTCGGCCGAAGCCTCCGGCTAGGCTCCGCCAGCCCCTGCCCCGCTCACCGAACCCCTCAGTGCCAACGCTCCGTTGACAAGGGAGGTCGCCCGGCGCTGACTTGCGGCACGGCGTAGGACCATGCCACTGCGGATCACCCGGGTGACACATTTCGTCTTCCCGTCTCAATGCGAGGAAGAGATCCGCGCGTACCTCCTGGGTCAGCTCTTCGGCGTCGTCGCGATGGCGCGATCGCTGTGCTGCGTACTGAACGGCCGGCAATGGCGAGACGTCTGCGGCGGTCAGGCAGGCGAGGGCTTCGCCCGCTGCCGCAGGCGGCAGTACCCGGGCGCTGAGGTACCGGTCCCACGACGAACCACCGACAAGCGTTGGCCTGGGGCATCCGCAGTGCGAGATCGCTGTGGTACGCGCAAAGGACGAGAGCGGTGGGATTCGCGTGAGGGGTGACCCCGGGGTTCATGTGAGGCGCCGCTGACCGTGCGCGGTCTCCACATGCGCTAGGCCGGCGTCTGTGTCGCGGACCGCTTCAGTCAAGGCGACGGTGTTCCTCCGCGCTCCAGGCGCGGGTGTCACGCGGCGGGAGGTACGGCTCTTCGCCCTTGGGCAGTCCGCCGACGACGGCACGCTGGCGGGCCAGCTCCGCGTCGAACTCCAGGCCCAGCAGGACCGCGATGTTGCTGATCCACAGCCACATCAGGAAAACGATCACCCCGGCGAGCGTGCCGTACGTCTTGTTGTACGACGCGAAGTGCGCCACATAGAACGCGAAGCCCGCCGAGGCGATCATCCAGAGCAACAGGGCCAGCACACTGCCCGGAGTGACCCACCGGAAGCCGCGGCCCTTCACGTTCGGCGCCGCCCAGTACAGGATCGCCACCATGGCCATGACCATCACGACCAGCCCCGGCCACTTCGCGATCGACCACACCTTCAGCGCGAAGCCCCCGATCCCCAGCGCCGAACCGGCGGCGCGGGCCAGACCACCGGTGAACACCACGATCAACGCGCTCACCACCGTCAGGACCAGCAGTACCACGGTGACGCCGACCCGGATCGGCAGCACCTTCCACATCGGCCGGCCCTCGGGCATGTCGTACACCACGTTGGCACTGCGGATGAACGCCGCGATGTAGCCGGAGGCCGACCACACGGCCAACACGACGCCGGCCACAGCGACGATCGAGCCGATGCCGCCGGACGCCTGAAGCTGCCGAACCGCGTCGGTGATGACGTCCCGGGCCGAACTCGGCGCCAGTTTCTCGACGTTGTCCAGGACCCGTTGGGTCGCCGACCTGCCGGCGATACCGAGCAGCGACACCAGAACCAGCAGCGCCGGAAAGAGTGACAGGATTCCGTAGTACGTCAACGCCGCGGCACGGTCGGCTAGTTCATCATTCTGGAATTCCCTGGCCGTGCCCTTTACCACTGCCCAGAGGGACCCTTTCGGAAGTGCGGTGGGCCTGTCCGGCGTATGTCTCTCGGCC
The DNA here is from genome assembly GCF_042754285.1 of Streptomyces sp. NPDC059224. NCBI lineage: Bacteria > Bacillati > Actinomycetota > Actinomycetes > Kitasatosporales > Streptomycetaceae > Streptomyces > Streptomyces sp. NPDC059224. The sequence continues at coordinate 112,604 of NZ_JBHZAN010000017.1, read as the reverse complement.
CGCTGTCTGGGTCCCGTTGTCCGTCGCATACCACTGGGGTATCCCCGCCCGGCTCAACCATGTGTCCGCACTGCGCGCCCTGCCCGTGTGCGACCGCCGCGCCTGGATGGCCTTAGGAGTCCCGGGTGTGCCCTGGAAGCCACGCGCGTGAGGCGCTCCCTCGCATCGAGCCAGCCCACAGTGCGTCCGGCGTCCCAGACGGCAGCCGTTCTTCGCCGACGCGGGCGGAGCCATCGGTGCTCAGCCGGGGGCTACCCGGTGAATCGCGAGGGCGTCGAGGCGATACGCCCGGGCGTCGGACGGCGCCCACACGAGCTGCCCCGTCCGTGTCGACCGCCCCGGGGGTTGGTCCGGGGCGCTCTCCACAAAGCGTTGAAGACGCGCGATGCACTCCCGGTAGAAACGCGACTGGGTCGGCCGGCCGAAGAGCTGCCAACCGAGTCGGACGACTCGGCCCAGGGCCGGGGAACCCTGCGAATAACAGGAGACGACGAAACTCACCTCGCCCGTGTCGCAGCGCTTCACCACCTCGTAGGCCACCTTTCCCCGTTCGAGGTGTCCTTCCAGAGTCTCGTACGCCCATCCCCAGACACGGGCATCGCCGCTCCACCGGTCGACGACCTCGGTGACACGTACCCCGCAATAGAAATGCAGACCGTAGAAGCGCGCTTCGAGCAACATGTCCCGGCCGAGCAGGGGCTGCTCCGGGTCGTACACCGCCCGCACGATCCGCGGAGGCGAGAACTCGTAGTCCCGGACGAACCGGCAGGCCCGCTCCCACGTTCCGCCCGGGTCCGGAAGCCCTGGACCTTCCGCCGGCAGGGCCGCACCGTACGTGTCGATGTTCCAGGCCGGGCGCCGCACCTCCTCGACCGCGTAGTTGACGCGGGCGTCCGCGAGGTCCCGCAGGACACGAGCTGCGTCGACGCGTCCGAAGACGCGATCGCGGGAGGCGCCGGATGTCACTGCGGTTCCCGCAGCGCCTCACCGATGAGCCACAGCATGGGAGGCCACAGCCCGACGAACAGCGCGCGTCGCTCGGCGTTGCCCCGCTGCTCCTGGTCGGAGGTCTTGGCGCGGACCCAGAGAGCGACGCACAGGCCGATCGCGGCGAACGAAACGAGGTGGAAATGGGTACGGCGCAGGCCGGCACCGTACAGGATCCGAATCACCATGTGGACCTCCCTCTTTCCGTGCGTGCGTGCGTGTCACCCTCCCAGTACCGGGTACTCAGACAAATATGCGCATTACCGGGCATAAACTACTGAAGGCCAGAGAAGCCCCCGTATCACGCTGCCACCCACGCGCGCTCACCGTCCTCGCACAATGGGCGCTGGGAACGATCCTGGTCACGTGGCGCTACCTGTGGGCTACGACTCCCCTCCACCGCGGAGGCGAGCGACGTGGAGATGACCGGGACCGCCCGCCGCGGGTACCCGAGACAATGCTTGACGACCGGGTGCAGCTCTCGGAGGACGGTTACGGCCCCTTGTTCCACCGGCGCTTCATGGTGCGCATCGCCTCGGCCCAACTCGATGCCGAACGACTCATCCTCCGGCTCTGCGAGGACTTCGGTCGCTTCGCCCCCTCGGAGGTTGTGGGCATACGCTCCCAGCAGGCGCCCGCCCGGGTGGGCGGACTGGGCCTCGCGGACGAACTCGTGGTGGTCATTCCGGGCCCCTGGAACGGGCCCGTGAGAGTCGTCCGCCGCGACCGGGACCGTCTATGTCTGGTGACCCTGCGCGGCCACATGGAAGCTGGACAGGTCCACTTCCGGGCATGCGGCGGTGACGGCGCACCGCTGGAGTTCGAGGTGGAGCTGTGGGCACGTGCCGGGAGCCGTCTGGTCGACCTCCTGTACTCGCGTCTGCGCGTGGCCAAGGAGGCGCAGCTCAACATGTGGGTCAGGTTCTGCCTGGGTGCGGTCGAGGTGTCAGGCGGCCGGTTGATGGACGGCGTGCACATCGCCACCCGTCGGCTCGATTCCCCGAGCGGGGCGCCGGTACGCACGGCTCCCCGGACCGTCGGATCCGACATCGTGCGGCCGGGCAGAACCGCGTGAACCCCGGGGGGAGACAATCCCTCGCGTGCCAGATCCCGGCCGGTCCGCACCGCCCGGGATGCCGACGGAGTCGGCGACGTACCCCTCCGGCGCCACCAGGTCCTCGATGCCCCGGTCCTCCGTCAGGCCCGTACGGGCGGGGAGTTCCTCCGCTGCGAAGCTGCGGCCCAGCAGGGCGCTGAGGGTTGTACGCGCACCGGCCCGCCGGCACCCGCAGCCGGTCCGCTGCATCCCGCCCGGCTTGCAGCGGTTGGAACTGACGGAGACGGCGATAGGACCGTTCGGGGCGGCTTGGTCGTCGGCGCACGCGTCAGCCCGCGCCGCCGTCCAGAACTGGCCGAAGCACCGGACTCCGCCGGCATCGCCACCACGGTTGTGCTCAGTACGGGCACCGGCGGATCAGACGAACCGCGACCCGGCCACGAAGGGGAACAGCACTCGTGAGCCGACAACGCCGGCACGGGTCGGGGAACTCCCGCCTCCGCCGGCGGTTCCGTCCGGTATGCGCCGGTCGGAGCGGCGGAGCGATCAGGCGATCCTGGTGCCGCGCAGCAGCAGCAACGCCACGTCCACCACCGCCACGGCAACGGCTGCCGCGAACGCCGCCCGCGGCCGGCGGCGTCCCAGCACCGTCCCCGCCACCGCGGCCAGGCCGGCCACCGCGACCGCCGTCCCTCCCCATCCGCCGGTGTCCCCGGCAGGCCCCAGCGCCAGAACAGCGGACGCGGTCACCAGCGGAACCGGCAGCAGCAGCCGCGCGCCCTCCGGGCCCAGCCGGTGCGGCCATCCCTGTACACCCGTCGCCAGATCCCCGCGGATGTCCGGCAGTACGTCGCCCAGATGGGCTCCGACCCCCAGCAGCGCCCCGGCGGTGACAACCCACCAGGCCGGCCACGGCTGTCCCGGGAGCCCCAGCGCCACGAACGCCGGGAGCGCGGCGAAACCCAACGCGTACGGCGCCCAAGACCATGCGGTCGCCTTGAGCCGCAGGTCGTACGCCCACGCCGCCGCGACCCCGGCCAAGTGGACGGCGCCCGCCCACAGGCCACAGGCGAACGAGAGCGGCACGCACAGCGCCAGCGCGGCGTATGCGGCCACCCACACCTCCGCCACACCGACCCTGCCGTCGGCGACGGGTTTGCCGCGGCGGCCGGAGGCGATGTCTCGGCGGGCGTCGAACGCGTCGTTGCACCATCCGACGGACAACTGCCCGCTCAGAACCGCGGCTGCGGTCAGGACACAACCCGCGGCCCCCTGCCCGGCGGTGACGGCCAGCGCGGCCATCAGACCCGTGACCGCCACGACTGGCGCGGGGTGGCACGCCCCGGCCAGGCCACCCACCCGGACGGCCCAACCCGCGGCCGCGCCGCCGGCCGTCGACTGCTCAGGAGTACCCACCCGGCCGATCGTAGGCGCCCCGCCCCACCCGGCCGGAACACGCGCCCCGGGACGAACAGCCGGACGGGCGATCCGTGGTGGCGGAGCCGCGGTCCGGGGAACACGTGCAGAGCAGCTCATCCCAGTCGATAGCCGGACGGGACCACATGACGCGGATCGCCGCCGTTCACGGTGCCCTCGCACCGCACCGTCGCACCCAGTGCGAGATCACCGACATGGTGGCCCGCGTCTGTCTCCCCGGGGGCACCGACCGCCGGGTCCTGGACCGGCTGCACCGCGGCACGAAAGTCCGCTCGCGCTATATGACGCTGCCGCTGGAACAGTACGCGGAACTCGAAGGATTCGGCGCCGCCAACGACATCTTCGTCGCCGCCGCCACCGACCTGGGCGCCAAGGCCGTCCGGGACGCGCTGCACACAGCCGGCCTGTACGCCGCCGACGTGGATCTGCTGATCTTCACCTCCGTCACCGGTATCGCCATCCCCTCGATCGACGCACGCCTCGTCGGCCGCCTTGGGCTGCGGCCGGACGTCAAACGGCTGCCCCTGTTCGGCCTCGGCTGCGCCGGCGGCGCCTCTGGACTGGCCCGTATGCACGACTACCTGCTTGGCCGGCCCGACCAGGTGGCGGTACTGCTGTCCGTCGAACTGTGCTCGCTCACCTTCCAGCGCAACGACGCCTCCATGGCCAACCTGGTCGCCACCGGACTGTTCGGTGACGGCGCCGCCGCGGTCGTCGCGTACGGCGCGAACCGGCCGTGCCGCCCGGACGAGACCGCGGGCCCGGTGATCGTGGACACCCGCAGCCACCTGTATCCGGACACCGGGCAGGTCATAGGCTGGAACATCAGCGACTCCGGCTTCCAGATCGTCCTCGACCCGCAGGTCCCTGACGTCGTGCGCCACTACCTCGCCGACGACGTCGAGGGGTTCCTCGACGACCACGGCCTGAAGCCGAAGGACGTGTCCGCCTGGGTGTGCCACCCCGGCGGCCCCAAGGTCCTGCAGGCCGTCACCGAGGCCCTCGACCTGCCCGAAGAGGCACTCGACGTGACCTGGCGCCACCTGGCCGACGTGGGCAACCTGTCCTCGTCATCAGTGCTCCACGTACTGCGCGACACCCTGGCCGAACGCCGACCGCCGCCGGGCACTCCGGGTGTCCTGCTGGCGATGGGACCCGGCTTCGCATGCGAACTCGTTCTCCTGCGCTGGTAGTCGAACCTCGAAGGACACAGGCACATGATCTGGTACGGACTGCTGGTCGCCGCCGTTGCCGCCGAACGCGTCGCCGAACTCGCCGTTGCCCGCCGCAACGAACGGTGGAGCACGGCCCACGGCGCAACCGAGGCCGGCCAGGGCCACTACCCGGCCATGGTCGCCCTCCACACCGCCCTGCTGATCGCCTGTCCGGCCGAGGTGTGGCTGGCCGGCCGCCCCTTCGTGCCCGCCCTGGCCTGGCCGACGCTCGCCGTACTGGTGGCCGCCCAGGCACTGCGGTGGTGGTGCATCGCGACCCTGGGACCCCGTTGGAACACCCGGGTGATCGTCGTACCCGGCCTGCCACCGGTGACCAGCGGCCCCTACCGGTGGCGGTGGCTGCGGCATCCGAACTACGTGGCCGTCGTCGCCGAGGGCGCGGCCCTGCCCCTCGTTCGCACCGCCTGGGTCACCGCAGCCATGTTCACGGCACTCAACGCCGCCCTGCTCACCGTGCGCATCCGATGCGAGGACCAAGCACTCGCCGCCGCGTCGACCACGGCCGCTCCGGCGTGATCGACGTACTGGTGGCCGGCGGCGGACCCGCCGGTCTGGCAGCCGCCATCCACGCCGCGCTCGTCGGCCTGGAGGCCGTGGTCGTCGAACCCCGGACCGCGCCCATCGACAAGGCCTGCGGAGAAGGCGTCATGCCATCCGGTCTCGCCGCACTGCGGGCACTGGGCGTCGAGGTCACCGGCCGCGAACTGCGCGGCATCCGATACGTGGACGGTGGTTGCCGCGCCGAAGCCTCCTTCCACGGCCGAGGCGGCTTGGGAATCCGCCGCACCACCTTGCACTCCGCACTGCACCAGCGCGCTCTCAGCCTTGGCGTGCGCATGCTGCCGGGCAAGGTCGGCGAGGTGCACCAGAGCGCAGACACGGTCACCGCCGCCGGAATCACGGCCCGTTGGCTGATCGCCGCCGATGGCCTGCACTCCCCCGTACGCCGCCGCCTGGGGCTGGAACTGCCGGACCGTTCCCACGGCCGCTACGGACTGCGCCGGCACTACCGCACCGAGCCGTGGTCGGACTTCGTGGAGGTCCACTGGGGCCGGCACGGCGAGGCCTACGTGACACCGGTCGGCGACGACCTGGTGGGCGTCGCCGTCCTCAGCCGCAGCCGTCGCGGCTACGCCGATCACCTGGCCGGCTTTCCGGCCCTCTCCGCGTCGCTGCGCGGCCCGGCCGTGACGGAGGTACGCGGCGCGGGACCATTGCTTCAGCGAGTACGACGAAGAGTAGCGGGACGGGTTCTGCTCGTCGGCGACGCCGCGGGCTACCTGGATGCCCTCACCGGCGAGGGCATCGCCCTCGCACTGACGACCGCCGGGGCCGCCGTCCGCTGCCTGGCCACCGGGCGACCGCACTCGTACGAGCACGCCTGGCTACGCCTCACCCGGCGCCACCGACTCCTGACCGGAGCCCTGCTGGCCGCGAGCCGCCGTCCCGGCACCGCCCGCCTCATCGTCCCGGCAGCATCCCGGATGCCCCCGGTGTTCTCAGCCGCGGTCCACGCACTGCAGTAGTCGCCTGCCCTCGTTCACCCCGCAGGTGAAAGCCGACCGTACGCGGCCGGCACCGGCAGCTGCCGTCGGGGGCAAGGTGGCCGCCGAGTTCACGAAGCTGATCCTTTCCCTGCCGCGCACACTCACCCGTCACAGCCTGGGCCGCATGCGACGTCGTCCGCGCTGGTGACCCGGAGGATGAAGTCATCCGCGTCGACGGCTCCGCAGCGCAAAGACTTCCGCGCCGCCCGCCGAGGCCGCCGGCACGATCTCCCCGCCCCGCCCGCAGCAGTTCGCCCACCGAGTCCAGCTCCGGCAGCCGCTCGAAGTACGTGGCGTAGAGGGCGTGGTGGGCAGCGGTGAGCTGCCTGTCCGGGGCGTGTCGACGCCACGCCGGGAATGCTCTGTCCCGCAGCCCGCGGAGTACCCGGACGAGTCCTCCCGCCCGTCGTGCGGGCCCGGGTCGGTGTCGAGGCAGCGGTGAGGCAGGGCTGACGCGACGTGGTCGGCGACGCCGGACGCATCGTCAGCCTGGACCACTACGGGCGTCCACGTGCGGGACACCGATTCGGGGGTACCCGCAGTCACGTCAAGTCTCTCGCAGGCTTCAAGGGACGCCTCCCCTCGGAGGCGGACCGGCCGTGACCCCGCCGACGGCTGCGTGGAGTGAATTCCGGAGCGCAAGGCCCGGGCAGCCATCGAAAGGGTCCCATCTGTGATCACCGAATTTCCTGTCACACCCGCTCGGAGCGCCGGCAGTGACTTCGCCAGGCTGTCGCGGACGATCGCGGACAGCGGCCTGATGGGCCGTCGACCCGGCTACTACACCGCCCGGATCAGTGCCGTGGCCGTCCTGTACGCGGGCGGCTGGGCCGGCTTCGTCCTGATCGGTGCGAGCTGGTGGACGCTGGCGGTCGCCGGGGCGCTCGCTCTGGTCTTCGGTCAGGTCGCCCTCGTCACCCACGACATCGCTCACCGCCAGGTGTTCCGGCTGCGCAGGATGAGCGAGTCGGCGGGACGGATCGCCGCGAACGCCGGGATCGGCATGGGATTCGGCTGGTGGCAGGAGAAACACACCCGCCACCACGCCAACCCCAACCACGAACAGCTCGACCCCGACATCGTCCCCGACCTGCTGGTCTGGACGCGGACCCAGGCCGCCGAGGCGAGCGGACTGCCCCGGCTGATCGGCCGTTCACAGGCCTACCTGTTCTTCCCCCTCCTCACCCTGGAGAGCCTCAACCTGCACGTGGCGAGTGTCCGGGCCCTGAGGACACGCCCACTCAGGCACCGGCTCGCGGAGGCGAGCCTGCTCTTCGGACACTTCGCCTGCTACCTGACCGTGGTGTTCCTGGTGCTGCCGCCCGGCATGGCGGTCGCCTTCATCGCCGTCCACCAGGGCCTCTTCGGCATGTACCTGGGCTCGGTCTTCGCCCCCAACCACAAGGGCATGCCGGTCCTCACCAGCGCGGACCGCCCGGACTTCCTGCGCCGCCAGGTCCTCACCTCCCGCAATGTACGCGGCGGCCGGATCACCGACATCGCGCTCGGCGGCCTGAACTACCAGATCGAGCACCATCTTTTCCCGAGCATGCCGACGCCCAACCTGCGCAAGGCACAGGTCGTCGTCCGTCGCTACTGCGAGGAACTGGGCGTCGACTACCTCGAAACCAGCCTGGCCACGTCCTACCGGCAGGCCCTGCGCAGCCTCCACCAGGCGGGGGCCCCGTTGCGTCGCACCGGGGCGACTGCCTAGAAGCACCCCCACTCCCCCGCTCCGGAGATCGACCGTCTCCCCGTCCATCCCGTCCATCCCGTCCGTCCCGTCCACCGCGTCCGACCCGCTCGCCGACCTCTCCGCCGCCGGCGTCCCGGTCTGGCTCGACAGTCTGTCCCGCGAACTGCTGGCCGGTGGCGAACTGGCCGAACTCATCGCCGACCGGCTGACCGGCGGCGTGGACGGGCGTGTGTCGACAGAAGTCGACCGAGGCCGGAACTTCCTGGTCGGATCCTCCGGGACTGATGATCCGGGGGTGTGGCACGTCTCGGCCGAAGTCGCGGCGGTGGATGACCTCCGTGTCGCACCCTTCCGCCTTCGCGACACGCAGCCCGAAGGCGGAAGGCGTTTCATGATCAGGCAGAAGGCGCGGGGACCCGGCCGAAACCGGCCTCGAAGGTGTCACTGCCCCATGGAGGTCATTCGTGGGCGCTGGGGACCTTCAGGGGATCACGAGGGGCGGCAGGCTTGGCGGCGGCGAGTTGCTCGCCCAGTTCCGCCAGCCGGCCGCGGCCGAGAGCGGAGCGGACCTCGGGGAACCACTCCTTCTCCTCCTCCTCGACGTGGTGCCGGACGTTCTCGATGAGGACGGTCATCTTGGCGTCGAACCGCTCGTCCTGGGGATCCAGGCCCGCCAGCTCCGACAGCATCCACAGCACCACGTGGTGCTCCTCGACGCTCTCCAGCACGTGGTCGGTGGTGTCCGGGACGGCGGCACGTGCGGCGGGATAGAAGATCTCCTCCTCGATCCAGGCATGGACCGTCAGCTCCTCGATCACCTTGTCGGCGATCTTCCGCTTCGTCTTGTAAGCACGCTCCCCGGCCTGCTCGAACTCCTTGAACAGCTTCTCGACCGTCTGGTGGTCGTCCTTGAGCAGCACAATCGCATCCATGGGCCCGCCTCTCGATCTCCGGCACGTCCCGCGAGGAGCGGGTGTCTTCGCCGGTGGAATCCCTGGAGCCGATCGGCTCCCATCGCTCCGGCTACCCCCGGTATCGCGTCCGACCCACCGCGAGCCAACCTGCTACCGCGTGCGGTCTCGTCGTGACACGACGTGGGTGCACTGACTGTGACCACCGCCGGTCACGACGGACGCCCGGCTGCCGACGAGGCGTGGGGCTCGAAAGGAGGGCGGACTGCTGTGCACCGCTCCCGACGCGGCGTAAGCTGACGCTTGCGTCCCAGACCCCGGCGCTCGTCGACAGACGGTGTCGTCCTTCGGCAGGCGGACCGCCTTCCTTGTCGGTCGCTCAGGCGGTTCTACCGCCGGTCCCGGCACCCGATCCCTCGGCGAACTCGCTGCTCACCATTGGAGCGCGCCTGCATGGATGCCCCCCTTCACGGTGGCTTCGAGACGGGCGGGGAAGCCGAGGCGCTGTGCAATTCGTGCGTACGATGATCCGGTACCGCGGCAACGGCCGGGCGACCGTCTTCCTGGAGGGTGAGATCGATCGGACCACCGTTCCAGCCGTAGGCGCCGCCCTGGCGACATGCCTGGCCAACAGGATGACGGAGATCGACGTCGATCTGGCTGCCGTCACGTTCTGCGACGCCAGCGGTCTGAACGTCTTCCTCGAAGTCTCCCAGCACCTGGCCGCCTCGGAGGGCGAGCTGCGGCTGCACCATCCAGCCCCGGTGGTGAACCGGCTCCTGAACCTCACGGGCACGGAACACCTCCTGGCAGAGGAGAACTCGGACGTGGAACAGCCACCGGCCGGGACAGCTCAGCCCTCCAGCGGAGCCGCATGATCAGCGATCGGATGGCGGGAATCCTGCGGCTGCTGCAAACCGGGGAGTGGCCCGACGTGGCGGCTGACACGGCTGAGCTGCTCGCCGTGGACGGGATTGCGGTCAGCGCGGTCGGCGGGCCAGGCCCGACGGAGATCCTCTGGTCCTCGGACGGCCTCTCGCGTGACTTCGAGGACCTGCAGCTCACCCTTGGACACGGCCCCGGGCCGGACTGCCTTGCCGACGGCATCGCGGTGCGCGTCCCCGATCTGGACCGTGTGCGAGGGGACCGCTGGCCCGCCCTCCTCGTCGAGGCGTCCGCCCTGAACGTGCGGGCGGTGTTCTGCTTTCCCCTGCACATCGGTGCCATCACCCTCGGCGTGCTGACCCTGGTCAGAAAGACCCCAGGACACCTCACGCCCGTGCAGGGCGACGACGTCAACGTACTGGCCGTCGCCCTGACCAAACGTGTACTGGAACTCGGAAGTCCCCTGCTGTCCGCCGCGGAGAACCAGGACCTGGCCGCCCCGGCACTGCACCAGGCGGTCCTCCACCAGGCGACCGGCATGGTCAGCGTGCAGCTTTCCGTAACCCTGGCAGAGGCTCTGCTGCGGCTCCGCGCCTACGCCTACGGCAACAGCCGCACCCTCACCGACACAGCTCGGGACGTCGTGGACAGACGGCTGCGGCTCGAACCCGATCCGCAACCGACGAACGTCACCGAAGACGAAGACGAGGACTGATCTCGATGGCAACCCGTGAACAGCAACTCACCGAAGTCTTCGTCGAGGTGGCCGACTCCCTGATCGACGACTTCGACGTCATCGACTTCCTGCAGAAACTGTCCGTGCGCTGCATGGAACTGCTGGACGTCGCCGCCGTCGGCATCCTGCTCGCGGACGAGAACGACAACCTGCACGTTCTCGCCGCCTCCGACGAACACACCCGGCTGCTGGAACTCTTCGCCCTCCAGCACGACCAGGGCCCCTGCGTCGACTGCTACCACGACGGTGTGCCGCGGATCAATCTCAGCCTCACCGACCCCACGGCAACCACCAGGTGGCCACAGTTCGCCCGCAGCGCCCGGGACACCGGTTTCGTCTCCACCAACGCCCTGCCGCTGCGGCTGCGCGGGCGGGTCATCGGCGCGCTCAGCCTGTTCAGGGCGGGCCCCGCGCCGCTGGCCGAACAGGACCTCACTCTCGCCCAGGCCCTCGCCGACGTGGCGACCATCGCCATCCTCCAACAGCGCACGCTCGCCCACAGCGAGGCCGAGCGCGACCAGCTCCAATACGCCCTCAACAGCCGCATCGTCATCGAGCAGGTCAAGGGCATCCTCGCCGAGCGCTGGCAGATGCCCATCGACGAGGCGTTCAGCGTCTTCCGCGCGTACGCTCGCGCCCACAACCGCAAGCTCTCCGACCTCGCCCGGGCCATCGCCGACGGCACGCAGAGTACCGACGCAATCCGCGCCTTTCCCCCGCACGCGACGGAAGCAGACAGCTGACACCAGCCGACTTCGTCCACCAGCCGCTACCGCTGTGCCGACTGGTCCGTGTCGCGGCACAGCGGTCCGGCTGACCGCGGGATCGCGGCCACGTCGGTGACCGGCTCGAGGATATGAACCGCCGGCCGATCGCATTCGTGCCGCCCACTAGACGCTCGCCCCTCTCAGACCGCCGGATGGGATGGGGTGATGTCGTGGGTGTCGTTCAGTGTGAGCAACAGGGGTCTGGTGCCCGTGGGGGTGTCCGCCGCCTCCGGAGCAAGCAGGTAACCGACGTGGTCGCCGCCGTCGATCTGGTTTTCCACGCGGTCGACGAACCAGGCGGGAGCGTCGTCGAGGATCAGCGTTGTCGGTGCGTTCACCGGTCTGACTGCCGCAGAGCCGGGCCGGCCGGCTCTGATCGGGCACTGCGAGGCGAATCCGACCAGGCAGCCTGCTCTTCTCCCGCGGCCTAAGGGCTGTCCCGTAATCCCTGGTGGATCTGCGCGCGGCGTCGGATGCGGTGCATCGCAAGGCGGAGGGTCGTCCTCATACTGGGCGTATTCGGGCGAGCCCGACAACGCTGCGAGGTGCCGTAGCTGTCGTCGTGCGCCCGCCGGGGATTACGGGACAGCCCTTAGGCGGACACGACGTACATCGGGCAGTCGAGCAGGTCGGTGAAGGGATCAAGGTCGGTCACTGTACGTGGCTCCCGCTTCGAGAACGGATGTCGGGTCACTCCGCGCCTGCCGGGTTCGACCGGGGCACCCCGCGATCGCAGAAATGTCCGATACGCCGTGTGAGGCGCATTCCGTCGGGCACTCGGGGCAGTGACGCATTGGTCGGGTGTGCCCTGTGAGGCTCACCCGTGAGGCGCCCCTCGTACTGAGCTGCCCCTATACGGGCCTCCGGTGACGCGCTCGGGGCGCGGGCTACGAGGTGTAGGTGTGATCGACGTGACGACCTGGAACGACAGCGTTTACGGCGCGGCGCCGACGCCGTGGCGGGTGTACGCCCCGCAGCATGACACCGAGTTGTTGGCCCGGGCCCTGGACCGGGAGCAGGTGTCCGCGGGAGCGGCTGTGCTGGACGTGGGGACCGGTGCCGGTGCCCTCGCCCTGGCCGCGGCCCGGCGGGGCGCCGACGTCACCGCTGTCGACAGGACCTACCGCGCGGTCCTGGCCACCCGTTTCAACGCCCGGGTCGCCCGACTGCCCGTCGAAGTCCTTCACGGTGACCTGTTCGGCCCGGTCGCCGGCCGCCGGTTCGACCTGGTCGTGAGCAATCCGCCCTATGTCCCGGCGCCCGGGCCCCTCCCGCGCCGCCACCACGCCGCGGTGGCGTGGGACGCGGGTGCCGACGGACGCCTCCTGGTGGACCGGATATGCCGCCGCGCGCACACGTCACTGGGTCCCGGCGGTGTGCTGCTGCTCGTGCACTCCGCGCTGTGCGGCATCGCACCGACCCTGGCCGCCCTGGAGCGGTCGGGACTCGAAGCCCGGGTGACCGACCGGCAGCTCGTGCCGTTCGGCCCGGTGCTCCGCTCACGCCGGTCGTGGCTGCGCGAACGGGGGCTCGTCGGCGCCGGCGAGGAGAACGAAGAGCTGGTGATCATCCGTGCCGAACGAATCCGCTGAACAGCCGCGCCGCGTCACGCTGACGCGCGACGGTCCGATCCTCGTGGAAGGACCGGTCGAGGTCGTACTCGACGACGGGCGCATAGCGTGTTCGGACCGGTTCACCGTCGCGCTCTGCGTGTGCCGGCGCAGCCGGGCCTACCCCTGGTGCGACACCAGCCACCGCGCCCGGGAGAGGAGGCGGACCGCATGACCGGCATCGCACCGTCCGTTCGCGACCGAGTCACCGGCCCCGCGCTGCCGCGCAGCAGGGGTGAACTCTCCAGCACCGTACGACAGTCACTGATCCGTCCCGTCGGCAGTCCGCTGCCGCCGCGGGTGACAGCGGTACACGCTGAACCCTATGGGGATGATCTGCAACTCGCGCTCTACCTCTGCTATGAACTCCACTACCGAGGCTTCGCCGGCGTCGACCCCGAGTGGGAGTGGGAGCCCGGCCTGCTGAGGCTGCGGGCCGGGATGGAGCGCCGTTTCCTGTCGGCGCTCCGGGCCGACGTCCGCCCTGCCAGAAGGGCGGAGGAAGCCCTTGCGGACCTCCTCGTGGAACCCGCAGACGTCGACGGACCCTCCCATTTCCTCAAGGACCGGGGGGAGTTGTGGCAGTTCCGTGAGTACGCGGCCCAACGCTCCCTCTACCACCTCAAGGAAGCCGATCCTCACGCCTGGGTCATCCCGAGACTGACCGAACGCGCCAAGGCCGCGATGGTCGCCGTGGAATACGACGAGTTCGGCGCCGGACGGGCCGAGCGCGTCCACGCCCGGCTGTTCGCCGACCTGATGGCCGACCTCGATCTGGACACCCGCTACGGGCGTTACGTCGACACGGCCGGTGCGGAGATGCTGGCCAGCGTCAATCTCATGTCCCTGTTCGGACTGCACCGCGCGCTGCGCGGGGCACTGGTCGGTCACTTCGCAGCGGTGGAGACCACCTCGTCGCCCGGCTCACGACGCATCGCCCACGGGCTGCGACGGATCGGTGCGGGCCCTGCCGCCGTCCACTTCTACGCCGAGCACGTGGAGGCCGACGCGGTCCACGAGCAGATCGTCCGCCGGGAGGTCGTCGGCGGCCTCCTCGAATCCGAGCCGGATCTCGACGGGGACGTCGCCTTCGGTGTCGACGCAACCGTATGGACCGAAGAGCGGCTCGGCAGCCAGCTTCTCACCGCCTGGCGCGACGGCCGTACCTCACTGCGCACCCCGTTGTGACCGCCCTCGAGGCATCCGCGGGACAGGCGGACCTGCGCACTCGGCACACGTTCTGGGGACGCTGATGTCGCGGCGGCGCTCATGGCGGTGGTGGCGGTTCCGGTGATGAATTCGCGAGCGCCGAGCCGCCTGGCTGGGCACAGGACCCATGGGTGGTCTGGCCGTTGTCCGGGGCGCTCGCTGCCGTTGGAGTCTGGCTCGCTCGGGTGAGCAGGCGTCTGGAGGGTGAAGCGGCGGACGACTCAGCGCCAACGTCGCCGGAGGGTCCGGCATCGGGCAGGTCCGGATCGGTGCGACCACCGCGGTGGGACGTGCAGCTGGTCCAGGGCCGTGAGGAGCAGCTGGGCCGGCCGGATGGGCTGGTAGCTCAGCCGGGTGGGCGGTTCGCCGTCGTCTGCGCGGTGGGCGGCATGGCAAGAGCACGCTGGCCGCGGCACTGGCCGATCGGGTTGCCACGCGGGGGCGGGCGGTGTTCTGGATCCGTCGGCGTGACGCTGCCGCCCTGGGTGAGCAGCTGGCCAAGGTGGCGCCGGCTTGCGGCCTGGCGCCGGCGGATCCGGAGCGGGTGCGGGCCGGCCACAGCAACCTGCCGGATCTGGTCTGGTCTCAGCTGGCCCGTCGTGGCGGGTGGCTGATCGTTCTCGACAACGCCGACACCGCCGACAGGCTCGGGCCCGAGCCCGAGAACGTCGCCGACTACCGCGGCTGGATACACCCCGACGGGGCGGGACTGCTGCTCGTGACGAGCCGCGACACGTGGGGGCCCGGGGCCGAACTGATCCGGCTCCCCCCGCTGGATGCCGTGACCGGCGGCCGGGTCCTCCTGGACGCCGCGCCCGCGGCAGGACAGCCGACGCAGGCGCAGGCATTGGCGCTCCGTCTGGGGGCTGGCGCTGCAGGCTGCGGACCGCTACCTGTCCAGACGCACCAGCCGCCACCGGACGTTCGACGCCTACCGGCTCGCGCTGGACGAGCCGACACGCGAACTCCTGGGTGCGGGACATCCCCGACGCGACCGATCCCACCGTCGCACGTGGCGTGGTACGGCACACCTGGGAGATCTCCCTCGACCAGCTCGCGTCCGAGAGTCACATGCCGGCGCGCCCCTTCCTGCGGATGCTCACCCTGCTGGGAGCGAGCATCCGGAGCTCCTGATCCGAGACCTGTACAACGTCCGGGTGCAGCTTCCTGACCGCCGTCGCCGCCAGCTCAGCACCTGAGCGCTCCGTCCGACCATCCCGCCTCACCTGCGGTCACCCCTGATCAGACTCACCGTCCCGGAGATCCGACACCTACTCGCCACCGTTCTCAACCCGCCGGCCGTGACAGGAACCAGCCATCGCGCTGGTCCACCCGGCGCCGACAACACCAGGCAACAGCCCGCCGCAGCCTCTACCGCCGACGAGACCCTCCCGAACGGACCGGATGGAACACGGAACCCGACGCGAGGAGCGCGGAGCCGGAAGGGCAATTCTCAGGTCAACACCAGCCAGCGGCGGCCGTCGATCAGCTCTCGGGCTGCGTCGAGGTGGCCAGCATGGCACGCAGACTCGGTGATGACATGCAGCAGAACCTCTCGCAGCGTGTGCAGGTGCGGTTCACCGAACACGTCGTGGGGCCACCAGGCCAATGCCGCGTCGGCGGGGAGGGCGGTGATGACAGCATCGGCCAGTTCCGCCTCCCGCCGATATCGGTCGAGCACTTCGATGGCCGGCACTTCCGGGGCCATCTTCCAGGCTTCGTCGCCGCTCGTCAGATCGCGAATGACCTTCTCCTCCCCGGCGACGACCGCGCGGAACCAGAACCGCTCCACATCCAGTGCCAGGTGCTGAACCAGCCCCAGGCAGTGCCATCCGGAAGGCAGCACGGGCCGTCGAAGATCCTTCGCGTCGAGCCCGTCAAGGATGCCGAGCACGTGGCGTCGCTGTGCCTCCAGGACCCGAAGAAGCGCCCTTACCTCACTGCCCGGAGTTGTATCGCTCAAATTTTCGCTCACGGCCACCCAGGATCCCCGAATCTCTCTCGGCACGCGGGGAGTTATCCAATATCCGGGACATGCACCCGACCGAAGGCCAGCGGAACCGTGCGGCAGCCGGCCACTGAAGCCACCTTCCGCTCAGGGCCACGTCACAAGAAGGCTTGCCTCGACCTCTGACCGCAGATCACGACGTCCTGCTGAAGTAGGAGGCAGGCTATTCGAGCACGGACATGGCCGTCTTCAACTCGCCGAACACCTCTCGCGCGTGCCCGACGAGCGTCCGCGGATCCGCCGCCGACGTCCACTGGTCGAACGCGCCGTAGAACGCGCGCGTGCCCAGTTCGGCCGCGAGACCGGCGACGAGTTCCGAGACGCCGCGCGTGCGAAGCGCCTGGGCCACCGCCTCGGAGAGTGCCGCCCGCTTGGACGCGGAGCGCTCCTGCAGCTCCGCACTGTTCGCGATGACCGCCCGAAGCCGACGCCCGATGTCCCGCCGGTCCTCCGTGAACGAGGATGCGAGTCGGTCCAGCGCCAGGCCGACCATCTCCAGAGGCGTGGCCGATCCGGGCGCCTCGGCGATCGCCTCGGCCATGATCCGGCTGTGGATCTCCTGGCCGGCGAACAGCACCTCGCGCTTGTCCGTGAAATGCCGGAAAAACGTGGTCTTGGTCAGCCCTCCTGCCCGCTCGGCGATCTCGTTGACCGTCGTCGCCTCGTATCCCTGCTCCGCGAACAGTTCGACCGCGGCGCGGACCAGCCGTTCCCGTGCGTTCGGTTCCCATCGAGCCATGGGGACAATCTTAGGTGATGTGACTTGGTAACGTCACCGTGCTACGGTGACGTTACCAAGTCACATCACTTCTCAGGGAGATCTTCGTGCGCGTTTTCGTCACTGGCGCCAGCGGCCATATCGGCTCCGCCGTTGTTCCTGAGCTCATCCGTGCGGGTCACGACGTCGTCGGCCTCGCCCGTTCCGACGAGGCGGCCGCGACCGTCAGGGGGATGGGCGCCGAGGCCCGCCGCGGGAACCTGACCGACCTCGACGGCCTGCGCGAGGCCGCCCGCGACGCCGACGCGGTCGTCCACCTCGGTTTCCAGCACGAGGGCATCGCGTCCGGCCGCTTCGCCGAGGTCGCCGCGCAGGACGAGGAGGTCGTCCACGCGGTCTGCGGCGAACTCGTCGACACCGGCAAGGCCTTCCTCGGCATCGGCATGGGACGCGTCGAGGGCCTCGTGAACCACGGGAATCCCCGCGCCAAGGTCGCGCTCGCCATCCACGGGTACAGGGAGCGCGGCGTGCGCACCGTCCTGGTCGCGGTCCCGAACGTCACGCACAGCAAGCGCGACCGTAACGGGTTCATCCCGCAGTACCTCCGGATCGCCCGCCAGACCGGCGTCGCCGGCTACGTCGGTGACGGCACCAACACCTGGTCCGCGGGCCACACCCTCGACGTCGCCCGCGTCTGGGCGCTCGCGGTGGAGAAGGCTCCGGCCGGCTCGCAGGTCACCGGCGCCACCGAGGCCGGCGTCCCGGTCCGCACCATCGCCGAGTCCGTCGCCCGTCACCTGGGCGTCGAGGCGGTCAGCATGTCGGCGGAGCAGGCGGCCGAGCACTTCAAGGCTTTCCCCTTCATCGGCATCGACGTCAAGATGCCGAACGAGGCGACCCGCGAACTGCTCGGCTGGGTGCCGACCCACCCCACGCTGCTCGCCGACCTCGACGCGGGTTTCTACTTCGATCGCTGAGCCGCCGGGAAGCCAGGACTGTTCTGGAAGCCGCACCAGGACGCGGAGGGCCGGGAAGTCGCGTCCTGGTGGCACGGCTTGGACGTTTCCGAAACGCAGACCTGCCGTCCGTGCCGGTTCCGCGGCGGGGCTTTCAGACGCCATTTCAGTCGGCGTGATGTTGCGGCAGTCCGGGGTGACGACTGCTGTGCTTGTCGAGCGGATGGCGCCGGATGAGCTGGGGACATCGTTCCAGCGCGTGGTGCCGCCGGCGCCGGCTCGTCCGCAGGGTGGAGGGCATCGTCGGCGAGGGGACCGCGAGGTGCTGGCCGCCATCGTCTTCGGTACTGCCTCAGGCTGCGTCTGGTACCAGCTCCCGCCGGGCTTCGGGCTGGCGGGGGTCACCGCCTTCCCGCGGTTCACTGAGCGGACGGAGGCCAGGGTGTGGGCCACGCTCCACCGCCTGGTCCTGGACGAACTCGGGGCCCGGGGCGAGCTCGACTGTTCGCGTTGCGCGATCGGCTCCGTCGGTGTCCGCGCCCTCAGAGGGGGCAGCTGACAGGACCGAGTCCGACCAACCGCGGCAAGAAAGGGTTGAAAATCCACCTCACCGTGGACCGCCAGGGCCTGCCCCTGTCGGTCCACGTCTCCGCCACCAGCCTCCACGGCGGCCAGGGGACGGTGGTGCCTCTCTGTCGTGCACGGGCAGGTCCTGAGCCTGGGCGACCTTCTGCGCCTTGTCCAGCCAGGTGCGGGCGAGCTTGAACCCGCTCTTCGCCGCTTCGGGAGAACTTGCGGTGGTCTTTGACTTGCGCCGGGCGATGGTCAAGTCATCGTGCACCGACATCGAAGATCCGGCCGGTCATGAGACCGGTGACGATCGATTCCGCCCGTAGAGCCGCTGGCGGCCCTGTCGCCCACCGTCCTGGTGATCAGCGCCGTCGGACGGCCGCCTTCAGTGCCGCGATTGTGGCGGCGGTCAGTGTCTCCAGGTAGTCGTTGTCAGTGTGCCCGTCCAGGATCACCATGCGGAAGGCGAGCGGCGCGATGAGGAGATCGGTGGCGAGTTCGACGTCCAGCGTCGGGGGTAGTTCGCCCCGGTCGATCGCACCCCGCAGGATCGCGAGTGCCGCGAGCCGCCGTGGCGCGGCCACTTCCGTGTGCAGCATCTGCGCAAGGGTGTTGTCCCGGCGGGACTCCGCAAGCAGTTCGGCCCCGATCAGGGCGAGCAGGGGGTTGGCCAGCTGGCTGCGGTAGGCGGCGAGGAGTTCACGCAGATCGGTGTGCAGGTCACCGGTGGCCGGTATGCAGGGAAGTGAGTCGGCGACTTTGCCGCGGACCAGATCCCTGATCATCGCCGGCTTGGAAGGCCAGCGCCGGTAGAGCGCGGCCTTGCCCACCCCGGCGCGCCGGGCCACCGCCTCCATCGACAACCGTGCGTAACCGGTCTCCGCGAGTTCGGCGAAGGCTGCCTCCGTGATCGCCTCGGTCACCCGCTCCCGCAGAACCGCTCCGCCGGTCGCCGTCCGGCTCTTCCTCTGCTGCCCTGTCATGGCCCTGAGCATATCGAACGGAACGGTTCCGTTCCAAATGTTACAGTAGAACGGAACAGGCTCGTTCCGTTGCACTGATCGAAAGGAGCCAACGATGAAGTTTCTCTATGACGACGAGTCCTTCTCCTTCGAGGCCCTGCGGGCTGCGGGCTATGCCGCCTACGGCGGCGCCGACCTGGGTGAGGTCCTTGTCACCTGCCGGGAGGTCCCCGAGGGCGATGAGGATGCGTGGTCGGCCAGGTGGGCCGCGACCGCGTCGCGCGTCGAGCGCATCGGCAGGGACGCGCTGGCCGCAGGCCACAGGATCAGCGCGCGCGAGGCGCTGCTGCGCGCATCCAACTACTACCGGTGTGCCGACTTCTACCGCCGCGAGAACCCTGCCGCCGACGCCGAGTCCGCGCGGCTGGCCAAGGCCTCGCAGCAGGCGTTCGCCGACGCGTCCGCCCTGCTGGACACCCCGGCCCGCGCCGTGCGCATCCCGTACGAGGACACCACGCTGCCGGGCTACCTGTTCCTCGTCGATGACTCGGGGACCCCGCGTCCGGCGGTGGTCTACCACGGCGGGTACGACTCCACCCTGGAGGAGAACTACCTTGCCCTGGCCGCGGGCGCACTGCGCCGCGGCTACAACGTCCTGACCTTCGACGGTCCCGGACAGGGCAGCAACGTGCGCGAGCAGGGCCTGCACTTCCGGCCCGACTGGGAAGCAGTGGTCACCCCGGCCGTCGACTTCGCACTCACCGTGCCCGAACTGGACGCCGATAGGCTCGTCCTGATCGGCACAAGCCTCGGGGGGTACCTGGCCGCCAGAGCGGCCGCATTCGAACACCGCATCGCCGCGTGCGTGCTGCACGACGGTGTCTACGACTTCCACGAAGTCGTCGCGGGGCTGGCCGACCGCGCCGCTGCAACGAGCGGCGGCATCGAGGAGATGATGGCGCGGGACACCCAGGTGCGCTGGGTGGTGCGCAACGGGCAGTGGACCCTGGGCGTCTCGGGTTTCGAGGAGATGGTCAAGGCCACCGAGGGTTACACCATGGCTGGCATCGCCGACCGGATCACCTGCCCGACCCTGGTCCTCGACGCCGAGAACGACCAGTTCTTCAAAGGCCAGCCACAGCGCATGGTCGACGAGATGACGTGCCAGAGGGAACTGATCCTCTTCCACGAGGGCGAGGGCGCAGGCGAACACTGCCACGAAGGCGCCATTTCCCTCTTCCACCAGCGCACCTTCGACTGGCTCGACACCTTGCTCGCGCGCTGACGACACACGGCCGCCGGTGCATTCTCCAGGCCCTGCCCCGGACCGCCGGCCGTGATCCAGCACTTGGACCCTCCGAGACGTCGTCGTGCACCGCATCACGAGACGTCCAGTCCCGCGACAGGACCTTCCCAGCGCACGGCGAGGTGTATGAACTGGCCGAGCGGGGCGAAGACGTGCTCGGCTACGTAGCGGAGTCTGCCCAGGCCCTTGATGTTCGGGGCGCCCCTACGGGAGATGACGGGCAGGAACCGGCCATCGCACAGCTCCTTGTGAGGGGAGTTGGAGTCGTAGCTGCTGTCACCGGGCATCGAATCGGGGCGGCGGGGTGGCTGTGCTTGCTGCCCGGCTTCCGCCGGTCGACCGGTGATCGGCCTGTGGCGGCTCGCCCCCCCTTTTGCGCGGATGTGGGAGTCGTCCGCACACGCCCTGAACCAGTCGAGTTCACCGGCCGTATTCAGCTCGGCGAGCAGAACACGGTGCAGCCGGTCGAAGCCCTTCCGGCCTGCTGCCACCGCTCCAAACTCCGCCGGCAGGTCTGACCCGGGCCGAACCCCACCTCAGGCGTGAGCAGTTGCCAGTCCACGATCTGACGTCCACAAACGCCCACGTGACCGGCTTGATCGTTCGCGGCGTTGGCATCCCCGGATGGATACATCCCGGTGTCCGTGCATCCTGTGCACGCAGTCGTCGAACGAAGCCCCGTGGAACCGGCGGCGACCAGACCGTGGCCTCCGGCACAAGAGACCACGGCTGGCACGTGATAGGAGTCCATCGCGATGGGCCTACTCCGTCGGCATGTGGCACACCCTGCGCAGCCCGGAGGTGTGCATCTTCGGAATGGCCGTCGACGTCATGACCCACCTGGTCAATGATGCGGGCGACGCCGTGCGCCACGGGCCTCCGCTCTTGCCCGACCAGCGCCGCAACGACATCTACGACCAGGTTTCACCACCGCCCGTGGCACCGCTCTCCTGGCCCGACCGAGAAGGCCGATTTCCGTGCGAAGACGATGCAGCTGACTCCTGTCGAGACAACCAACCGTTGCTGTGGATCCCCGGGTCAGTGACCGCGGGCCCATGGGGAACGGCCTGAGGCTCCTAGGCTGTTGTCCGCCGGACCTGGTAGTTCCAGCGTGTGAGCGACCGGACGACGGTCTCGGCGCCACTGGGGTTGGCGCTGTGCACGAAGACCGTGCCGATACGGAAGGGCCGCCCGTTGAAAGCTGCTTCTTCCAGGAGGGTCACCACGGGCAAGATGCTGTCGTCGCCGCCGAGGTCATGGTCGAGCCAGAGTTCGTCGATGAAGGTGTCGCGGTGCTCTTGCAGGAGCTTGACACCTTCGCCGCTGCTGCGTGCGATCCGCGTGGTCCACGGCAGCGGCCTGAGGTCGTCTATGCCCAGGATGACCGGCAATGGTACGGGCGACTCTTCTTTCATTCGACCATCATCACGGCACGGCCGCCGCTGTGCCCCCTCCTCGGCAACTCGCGTGCTCGTGGCCACGGCTCATGCCACACGCGTGCCAGGTCCATCGGGGAGCCCCGGGGAACAACAGTGGCCGACGGATGGCAGATCCCGTGTCCACCGACGTAGGCGCTTCGCAGCTCAGGACAGCACCTGCCTCACCTCGCTCCCAGCGCCGGCCAACTGACCGGCGAAGGCGCGGAGATGCAGTCGTAGCGGCGGTCCCTGTCGGCACGGATCACGATGCATCTGTCCGACCGGGCCTGCCACGCCGACGCCCAGGCGGCCGGGGAAGCGCGTGTTGGCAACCGCCGAGGCCGGAGTACTCGACCGTGAAGCCCGTCCGGCTTCGTTCACGAGTCCGAGGCGGATCACCAGGTGGTCTGTCTGGCGTGACGGCCGGGTCATGAGGTGGCGAGGAGTGGTTCAGGGCCGTCGCGGGCGGTCAAACCGTGCGAGGAGAGTGCGGCTGACGCGCTGG
Organism: Streptomyces sp. NPDC059224; assembly: GCF_042754285.1. Lineage (NCBI taxonomy): Bacteria > Bacillati > Actinomycetota > Actinomycetes > Kitasatosporales > Streptomycetaceae > Streptomyces > Streptomyces sp. NPDC059224. The sequence continues at coordinate 90,084 of NZ_JBHZAN010000017.1, read as the reverse complement.
AGTTCTTCGTCGTGGTCGATGTTCTGGAATCGGCCGCCGCGCCGGGGCTCCGCCAGTTGCTCGCGGAGCAGGGGCAGGGCCGGTGCCGCGTGCGGGCCCATGCGGTCCAGGCAGGCCACCACGTGGTTGGCCGTTGCCGGGTTCTTCGCCATGGCCTGCAGCAGGGTGTCGAGGACCGCGGGCGCCTCGGCCGCACCGCCGATCTCCCAGAGCGCGGCCGCGCAGTGCACCCGGACCCATTCGTAGTCGTGCGTGAGGAGGTTGCGCAGACGCGGCAGGGCGTCGGTGGCGGGCGGGCCTATCTCGGCGAGTACATCGGCCGCGTCGCTGATGTGGAAGGTGACGGAGTCGTCGAGGAGACCGAGCAGGAGCGGCATGACGCCGGACAGGTCACCGCCGACGGACCACAGTGCTTCGACGGCGGCAGGGCGTACGTGCGCCCCGGAGTCGCGGGTCAGCGCCTGGATCGTGCTCCGGGCTCCGGCTGCCGCCGGACCGAACACGCTCAGCGCTTTCAGTGCGGATCGTGTGACCTGTCGCTGCCCGGGGCGTGCTGCGGCGACGGTGAGCGTGTCCGCGATCACCGGAATCGCGGAAGGGTCGCCGAGCGCGGCCAGCGCGGCGAGGATCGCGTTGACGCTCATCTCGTTCGGCTGGTCGGACAGGTCGAGCCGACGCAGGTGGTCGCAGAGCCGGGGAACCAACTCCTCAGCTGCCTGCGGCAGATGTCCCGCGACCTGGATCGCGCGCCAGGCGTCGACGCCGCTGTCCAGCGCGGCCAGCAGACTCGGCATCGCCCGGACGTCACCGAGGCGCGCCAGCGCCCGGACGGCCTCCTGATGGCTTCTGCGCAGCGGCGCCTGCGGTGCCGCCCACACGTTGGCGCCGTGCGTCGTGCGCTGGACGCCGATGCAGGCGGCGAGTGCTTCCCGCGCCGGTGCGGCGATCGGGTGACAGGACGCCAGGGCTGCCGCAGCCTCGGCGGCGACCTCCTGGTCCGCCTTGCCGAGCTGGTCGGCGACGAGCATGAGGAGACGCGTGTGATCCCCGCGCCAGGCACGCATCAGCTCCTGGCTCATACGGACCGCGTCCAGGCGAGAGCCGGGGTCGGGGCTGCGCAACTGCTCCATCAGCACGGCGGTGCGCTCCGGCACCCGGGCTCCCAGAACGTCGTGGAACGTGCGCAGCAGGGCGGTGGTCGGTGCGTACACGCGTGTGTGCCGGTCGAGATCCTCAAAGGCGGCGACGATCTGGGGCGCGACGCCGTCGGTGGGTGGAGCTGTCCGGCTGGGTGTCGGTGCGATCCGTCGCACGGGTATGGCGCCGGCACTCTCGCGCAGCAGGCCGAGCACGGCGGGTACGACGTCCTCGCCGATCTCATCCGGGGCGCAGCGGGCCCGCTCGATCACGGCCCCGAGCCGAGTCACCGGGCCCCAGGCGGGCTCGGCGGCGATCTCGGCGAGCCAGACCTTCACTTGGTGCGCGGCCACCGGCAGGCGCAGGGCCAGGGTGGCCGCCGCCTTGACGATCCGCAGCCGCGCCGCGATCCCTGGCTCGGCTGCCAGCCGTTCACACAGCACGGCGGCCGCCTGGTCGGCGTCGTCCAGGAAGAGCCCCAGTGCGGGAAGCGCGGCCAGGCGCACGTCCGGGTCGGTGTCACGGGCGAGTTCGACGAACCGCGCTCCCCGCCGGCGCAGGAAGTCGTCGGCCTGACCATGGCCCGTCGGCAGGTCGTACTCGACGTCCGTGCCGCCGTCCACGAGGCCCCGGTCGAGGGACTCCCGGCCGATACTGACCAGCAACTCGACCACACCCGCCCGCCCGGGCGTGGCACCGTCCTCGGTCAGCTCGAACAGGAAGGGCAGGCAGGCGGCCGTGGACGGGTACACGTCGCCCTGGTGGTGAACCGCACTGTAGAACCGGTCAAGGGCTCTGCCACGTTCCCCGGCGTCCGGGGAACGCAGCCCCCGCAAGAGCCCCGGCACCTCCTCGGCCGAACCGTACGCGTGGTACATGGAAGCCCAGTTGATCTCATCAAGTCCCTCAAACATGATCAGCACCATTCCAGACGGCACTGACAACACGGCCCGGAGCGTGATCACTTGAAGTCAGTCACGGTCACACGGCAGGGAGAGCGGGGCCGGCCGCGTCGGCAGGATGTGCCGCTGGTGGACCGGAGCAGGGTTCAGCCCGCCTGGAAAGGCCTCGCCTCCGGCTCTTGATACTGCGCGTCCTGCCGGACGTACTCGGCGCGCGCCGACTCCAGCAGCAGCCGCCACGACGTCACCGTCGGCCGGCGGCGCAGAAGCGCCCGCCGTTCCCGCTCGGTCATCCCACCCCAGATGCCGTGCTCGATGCGTTGATCGAGGGCGTGCGCGAGGCACTCGGTGCGCACAGGACAGCCCGTGCAGACGGCTTTCGCCTGGTTCTGGGCCGCTCCCTCGACGAACAGTTCCTCCGGATCAGCACTTCGGCAGACCGCCCGTCCAACCCACTCCTGAGCATCGCCGACCACCCCGACGCCGTCCTCTCCTGGTACGGCCCGCCGGACTCCCCCAGGCAGACACAGTGCGAGAACGCTACGGCAGGCACGCGGCACATGACACATTCCGGTGCGACAGCAACCCCTACGAGGGAACGGGTACTTGACGGCAGCCGGAAGTGGTCTGAAATCTGCCGTCGGCACATTCATGCCGCACAGCTCCGGCGGAAAGTCCTGAGCAGGCGCGGTCACGACGATCGTCGGCAGCACGATTCCACGGAAGACCGCGACCGCACCGGAGCGGCACCGCCCGCCACGACAGCAAGGCCTGACGGACCCTCCCGGTCACCGGCAGTCACGGCAGCCTGGCTGACCACGGCACCGGCCCCCACGCGCCGTGAGATCGCCGTACACGGCAGGGTCGCGGCCTCCGCGATCGCGAACCTCTGCCCGCCGGCGCAGGCGCGCGAAGCCTGCGCCGAGTTCCAACACCGTCACACCCACGGCAGGACCACACTCAGCCCGTGGACCCTTTCACCGATTCGCTTGAATCACCCGATGAGTGGTGGTGTCCGCCCAGCCCGCCATCCTGAGCGCGCCCTCCGATCGAATAGAGTTCGTCGATGTTCGAAGGAAAACTCGTAAGACTGCGCGCGCTGCGCCCCGAAGACGCTGAACACCATGTCCGGTGGCGCAATGACCCGGAGGTGGTGCGCTGGGCCGCGGGCGGTGACCCGATGTTCGGCCCGGTCACGGCTGACGCGGTCCGGCTCGCCTTCGACACCATGCTGCGACTCGACCCGAGGGAGTCGGCCGTGTTCACGGTCGAGGACCTGGCGGAGGGGAGGACGATAGGCATGGCCGACTACCGGGACCTCGACCCCTACGCCGGAACGGCCACGCTCGGAGTCACCATCGGCGAGCGGGAACACTGGGGTCGCGGCCATGGCAGTGACGCGTTGCGGCTGCTGGTGGGCCACTTGTTCGGCGCGTACGGCCTGAACCGGCTGGAATTGGACACCTGGAGCGGCAACGAACGCGCCGTGCGTGCCTTCTCCCGGCTGGGCTTCCGCGAGGAAGGCCGCCGCCGGCTGGCCGTGCTGGTGCGGGGAAAGCGCTACGACCGGTTGCTCTTCGGGATGCTCCGCGAGGAATGGGCGGGCCAGGCCTGACGCCGTGACGCCCCCGACCGGCGGAGTGGGCGAAAGTCGGCCGGACAGGCCCCGCCCGTGCTCGGCAGACTGCGGGCATGTCCACCGAGGTCGGCGGAGTGACCGAGTGCAGTCCCTCGGCCCGGACCTTCGAGGAGGACGACGAGGACGCGGTATGCTACGCCGCCCTTGGCCTCTTCCTCCTCAACGTCGGCAACGCCTATGACGCCTTGCCTGCCTCTTCGGCGTCCGCGACTCCTTTGCGTTCCGGTTGCGTCCGAGGACCGCGGCCTGCCGGAGGACGCTTCCGAGGGACTGCGGGAGACACTCAACGCATGGGGCGGACCACAGGACGCGCACGGAACAACGTGGATCAGCTGGGCCGAGTTCGCAGCCGCCGACCGGGACGAACCCGATCGGTCCGGAGCACTCGGCCGAAGCACCGTTGCCGGAACAGGAACCCTTTGGGCGCCGTCCGGGACGTGACGAGGACGGTGGCCGAGCCGCACGTCCCGGGAGCACGCCCGCCTCGTGGTCCGGTTCGACTGAGCACGGAACCGGATTGCGGATTGCCGCTGGAGCCGTGGTGGTGCTGGTGCGACACGAAGGCGGTTCGAGGGATCCGTGACCTCTAAATGCGTGGGACCGGTCGCTCCGTCACAGGCAGGCACTCGGCGAGCAGGTCGACAATGTCGCGCCAGGCCCGCTGTGCGTGCCGTGGGTGGTGGCCGACGCCGGGCAGCACGGTGTGGTCGACCGGTGGGTGGTGGAAGGCGTGCAGGGCTCCGCCGTAGACCACAAGGCGCCAGTCGACGCCCGCGGCCTGCATCTCGGCGGTGAACGCGCCGCGTTGCGCGAGCGGCATGATGGGGTCTTCCGACCCGACCCCGGCCCACACCGGGCAGCGAATGCGCGCCGCCTCACCCGGTCGGCCCGTGGTCACTGCGTTGACTGTCCCGATGGCGCGCAGACCGACGCCGTCGCGCCCGAGTTCCAGCACGATTGCGCCCCCGGTGCCGTAGCCGACGGCGGCGATCCTGTCGGGGTCGGCCCGCGGTTCGGCGCACAGCACGTCGAGCGCCGCATGGCCGATGCCCCGCATCCGGTCGGGATCAGCGAGCAGCGGCAGGCAACGGGAAAGCATCTCCTCGGGCTCGTCCACATAGCGCCCGCCGTGAAGGTCAAAGGCCAGCGCTACATATCCCAGCTCGGCGAGCGCATCGGCGCGGCGGCGCTCGACATCGCTGAGCCCCATGCCCTCCGGTCCGAGCAGGACCGCGGGCCGGCGGTCGACGCCGGCCGGGAGCGCGAGGTGCCCGATCATCGTGAGGCCGTCGGCCGGGTACTCGACCGTACGCGTGGAAATCGTCACCATGAAAGTGGACTGTAGCGACCGTCAAGTCCGGTCAGGCAGGCGTTCTGCCGCTGGCAGAACAGCCCGGGCGCACTTCTGGAACACGGCGATGGCTCACGAATCCGTGCCGGTGCTGCCGGCCAGCGGCTACTGACCTTCCCGGCGGGCTCCTGGAGTTTTCCGGTGCCGCCCCTTGGCGGGACTGCTGACCGCCGGTGCCGAGACGATCAGTCGATTTGAGCCACGCCAGGTTCCCGCTGTCCGCGTCTGCGAGAGCTTCGGCGGGCGGTGGGCCTGGTCACAAGCGATGTCCGTGATCACCTGACCGTCGGCGGCTGGACTGCCTTCCCCGGCCAACTCCCAGACCCTCTGACGCGCTTCGGAACGTGTGCCCCGGATCGCCGCAAGAGCCTTCGGGCTGGACGCGGCGAGCGCGTCGACGAGGAAACCAGATCCCAGTGCCCTTTGCTCGAAGGTCCGACGGCGGCAGGCGGACGGTCCCTGGTCTCGGCCGTGACCAAGACCAACCGCCCCCGGGTCGACCGAAGTTCAAGCAGGTGGCTGCGTTGGCATCTGACGCGGCGCACGTCGAGGGAGGGTGACCCGCTCCGCTTGACTGACTAACCACTCTCCTACAGACTGTCCTCATGCCCAGACCGAGGAGCGACGACAAGCGCGCGGCGATCATGGCCGCCGCCACGCGGATCATCGCTACTCAGGGGCTGGGGGCAGCGACGGCGGCGATCGCGAAGGAGGCCGGCGTCTCGAACGGGTCGCTGTTCACCTACTTCGACACCAAAGCGGATCTACTGAACCAGCTCTACCTGGAGCTGAAGGGCGAGATGGGGGCAGCCGCACTCGGCGGCCTGCCCACAGCCGATGCGCGCACCCAGATGCTGCACATGTGGTCACGATGGATGGACTGGGCAACGGCCAATCCCCTGAAGCGCCGCACTCTGGCCCAGCTCCAGGTCTCCGACGAGATCACGGCGTCCACCCACGGGTTGGCCAACCGGACCATGACAGGCATCGGAGAGATCCTGGAGCGCAGCAGGGCGAACGGCCCGATGCGCGAGGCCCCAGCGGCTTTGGTGTTCGCGCTGTCCAGCGCCCTGGCCGAGGCCACCATCGACTACATCATCGGCGACCCGGACCGCGCCGACGAGCACAAGCAGTCCGGCTTCGACGCACTCTGGCGCATGATCGGCTGACCCGCCCCGGGCCCGCTTCCTCGCACTCACACACATCCATTAATGACTGTCTGGTCAGACATCTAAGGACCATCATGCCCGACAAGGTCTACGTCATCACCGGCCCTACCTCAGGGTTCGGCCACCGCACCGCCCTCGAGCTGGCCAAGCACGGCACCGTCGTCCTGGTCGGGCGCAACGCCGCCAAGCTCGAGGACGTGCGCAGCAGCATCGAAGGCAGAGGCGGAAAGGCCGTGTCCGTCCTCTGCGACCTTTCCGACCTGACGAGCGTGCGACGCGCCGTCGCTCAGATCACCGAGCTCGGCCTTCCGATCACCGGCGTGCTCAACAACGCCGGGATCTTCCCCAACCGTCCCGGCACGAACGCCCTCGGCTGGGACATCGCCTACGCGACCAACCACATCGGGCCTTTCGTGTTCACCGAGACGCTCGTACCCCACCTCGAAGACGGCACACAGGTGGTGTTCATCGTCTCGGCCGTGGAGGATCCGGAGCGCAAGGCCGCCACCATGGCCGGTTTCCGCGGCGCCCGGTACATCTCCGCCGAGGCGAGCACCCGTGGCGAGTGGAAGCCCGGCGGCTCGAAACTGCCCGGCGCAGACGCCTACGCCACGTCCAAGCAGTGCAACCTGGCGACGGTACTCGCCTTCGCCCGCGAAACACCCCGACTGCGCTTCAACGCCATCGAGCCCGGCTTCGCTCCCGGCACGGATCTCGGCCGTGATGCCGGCCTGTTCCTGCGTCTGCTGTCGAAGTACGTGCTCTCGCCACTTGCCCCGCTCATCAAGTACTGGACCAACCCGGGCACCGCTGCTCGCATGATCACCCGGATACTCAGCGACGAATCGGACACCACCGGCGTCTACTACGACGAGAAGGGACAGCCCATGCGGGGTTCCGCACAGGTGCACGACCCGGCGTTCAACGCGCGGGTAGTCGCCGAGACCCGTGCACTACTGGAGACGGTGCACGTCTGAGGAAGCTCTGTACGCGGCACGGTGTCGGGTGGACGATCAAAAACGCCGCGTGGAGTGCCCCGGCCACCAACGGTGAGACGTCTCCAGGGGCCGGGTCCTCGCAGGAAAGAAGCACTCTTCACCTGGGAAGTGCCTCTTCCGCTACCACGTACAGGACCCTCAGCAAGTCCTACCGTTGCAGCTCGGGGGCACTTTCCGCCTTCTCGATCACCTGCAGGACGGCACCCCTCGTGAAAGCCCGGGGCTGGTGCGCGAGGCCCTCGCGCCGACCCTTGACGGGCGCCTGGGAGGTCATCCCTCCCGGGCCTCGTACTCGGCGCGGGACTCGCTGATCTCCTCCGCATGGGTGTCGGCCCACTCGGCAAGGTCGCGGACGACCCGCAGCAGCGAGCGGCCTCGTTCGGTCAACGCGTAGTCGACCTGTGGTGGAACGGTGTGGTGCACGGTACGGCTGACCAGCCCGTCCCGCTCCAGACCGCGCAACGTTACGCTGAGCATCCGTTGCGTGACCGGTTTGGCCAGTCGCCGCAGCTCGTTGAAACGGTATGTCTCCTCACCGAGCTGGCAGACGACGACCACGCTCCACTTGTCGCCGATGCGCTCCAGCACGCTGCGGATCAGTGGACGCGATTCCTCCCGGCAGCCTGAGGATACGGATCCCGCTTCGGTGCGGAATTCTTCTGTAGTTGCGCGGGCCACGGTTCCCTCCGCGATACCTGGGCACTTTGAAGTGCTCTCTTGTCCGGATCCGCTCCCGGGCCGAGGCTCGATCGTGAGCAGTCGGCAGTGCGGGGAGCACATCACACCCGTCCCACCACTGTATGAGCCACCCCGCCGCGACGGAGTTCCGAGGCGGAGTACCACGGTGCAAGAGGAGATCATCCCATGGGAACAATCGGTGTCGGTATCATCGGGGCCGGCCTCGACGGCTGGGCGGCACTGAGCCATATACCGGCCCTCAGCGCGCTGCCCGACTACGAACTGCGTGCGATCAGCACGACCCGGCGCGAGTCCGCCGAGGCGGCAGCCCGCAAGTTCGGCGTTCCGGCGGGCTTCGACAACCACCGCGACCTGATCGCTCACCCGGACGTGGACCTGGTGGTCGTGGCGGTGAAGGTCGCCCACCACCACACGCTGATCTCCGACGTGCTGGAGGCAGGCAAGGCCGTCTACAGCGAGTGGCCGCTCGGTATCGGCCTCGAACAGGCCGCCGTACTGGCGGAGCGCGCCCGCGCCGCACAGGTCCGTACGGTGATCGGTCTCCAAGGGCGCTTCGCCCCTGCGGTGCGCCACGCCCGCGACCTGGTCGCGGAGGGTTATCTCGGAAAGGTACTCGGCACCACCCTCGTCGGTTCGGGGGTCGCCTGGGTCGGCGAGACCGACCGATCCCATGCCTACATCTTCGACAAGGCCAGCGGTGCGACGACTCTCGCGGTCCCGGCCATGCACGCTCTGGACGCGCTGAACTTCGTACTCGGCGACTTCGACGAGGTCTCCGCCAACCTCGTCAGGGGCCGCACAGAGGTCCGGATCGCCGATGAGGGGATCACCGTCCCGGTCACCGCAGCCGACCAGGTGTCCGTTGCCGGCACCCTGCGCGGTGGCGCCGCCGCCTCGGTCTTCTACCGAGGTGCCTACTCCCGCGGCGACAACCTCCGCTGGGAGATCAACGGCACCGAGGGCGACCTGGTTCTCAGCGCCCCCGGCATCAACGGCAACCTCCAGGTCGCCGACCTGCGCCTACAGGGCGGCCAGGGAAGCGACAGCGAAGTCGCGCCCATCGAGATCCCCGACCGCTACTTCACCGCAGTGCCCCGTGGGCTTACGGGACCGGCACACAACGTGGCCCAGGTCTACGCCGCACTCGCCGCCGACCTCCGTGACGGCACCCACACCGTCCCGGGCTTCGACCACGCCCTGGACCGGCACCGGCTCCTCAACGCCATCGAAGACGCCTCCCGGACCCGGTCCGCCCGCAAAGCCGCCGCCTGACGTGTGACCAGACCACCGAGCAGCTCACCCCTCACGAGCCGTACGTGACGGCGGATCAGGCATCGCCCGTGGCCAGTGGCATGAGCCGACTGCGTCGATCATGGCCAGTCGGGCCGTGCTGGCGCGCCGGCTGTGCACCGAATTCTCTCGACGTCATCTCGCCTTCTCCGTCGAGGAGGCGGCGGTGCCCCGGCAAGCCGGGGTTCGGAGCTGGTCACCACACTGTCCGAGGCGCGGCGGGAAGCGGGCCGCGGGCACCGTCGTGTGCGCGATCGCACCGCTCTACGCGATCACGCGTAAACCTTCCGCGCCAGGCTCTGCCGACTACTGAGGCAGCCCGGATCGTACAGCACCGGATGCGCTCGGCATGCGCTGGTAGCCGGCGGGTTCGGACACGACGCTGCCCGCCCCTGGATTCTGGGACGGGCAGCGGATGTGCGCGTGACTGTGAAGGGCGGTCGCCTACGCGGCGAAAGGCTCCATGAGGCTTCAGCCGAACGATCTTCCTCATGGGCAATGGGTGAGGCCCGGGGACACTGTCCCCTCCACAACCACGTCCGTCACAACACGGGCAGGGGGCGAGGCATTCCCGTGCAAGGTGGTTACGGCTCGTGTCGGTCAACTGGCGCGCTCCGCTTCTCCACGTCGTACGGGGAACGACAGGTGGGGATCCTCTTCCCTCCTCCGACTCCCGCTGACGCCATGCCCGTGTCCACGCCGTCGGCCATCTCCCTCACTTCGGGTCGGGTACCACGCACACCTCGAGGAAGGCCACGAGCAGTTCCAGCTGAAGCGTGGTCTCCCCAAGGACCGTTCGGTGGTGGTGTGCGGAATGAGTCCGGCTCCGTCGGCTCGCAGCTCGATTCCCTCGATAGGCATGGCACCGCTTTCCGCACAAGCGTGACCAAGCCGCCGCCTGCCCGTACGGGTGGCCGGCTCGTCCCTCTCACCTGCGAGAGCAGCCTTGCCTTTGCCAAACCTTGGTAAGATCCCGCCACTTGTACGAGGGTACGGACCCTCGTAGGGGAGGGAACTTCACGTGGGCAGACACGCCCTGAGACGGGGCGGGCTTGCCGCCGCCGTCTCCTCGCTCGCGCTCGCCGTAGTGGCCGCGTCCGTCGTCTTCCTGTCGGAGGGGGGTGACTCCGCGGAAGCGGCCGGGTCCGGGTCCGGCACCACCGCGATCACGCTGGTCGACCCCAGCTCCAACACACCGCGCACCGACCGTCCCTACGCCGTGGGTGACACCGGCTTCCTGCACCGGCAGACCGGCAGGGCCGGACTGCTGTGGACCGACTACGCGACCGGCAGGACCGTCACCGTCGAGAACGCCGGCGGCGTCTACACCCCGGGCACCGGCTGCACGTCCATCGGCTCCGAGTGCCGTCACGCCTGGTACGGCACGGACAGCGACCTGGTCGCTCTGCCGACCACGGCCAACGACGCGTACGCCACCCTGTGGGATCCGGCGACGGCCACCTCCAAGAAGGTGACCTGGAACAGCTCCGGCCAGTACGGGCCGGGCTACTACCGCGCCCTCGCAGGCGACACGATCGTCACCTCCCAGGCCCTGATCGACAAGGTCGACGGCGAGTGGCGCACCCGCGCGGTCACCGGCGACGTGGCGATCATGGGGAGCGACGACGTCCGCGCGGCGGACTCCGACGGTGTGCTCTGGTCCGTCAGCACCAGCAGGATCGGCTACATCGACATCGCCTCGTCGGTGAACACCTTCGCATTCGACGACGCCACCTTCGCCTCGCACTACGTGATGAGTGAGGACCGCATCGGCTGGTACGACGAAGCCGCCGGCAAGCTGCACCTGAAGTCCCGCACCGACCTCGCCGCCGCCGAACAGATCGTCACACTGCCCACCGGCCTGAGCCCGCTCGACGGCGCCCCGGTGCTGGTCGGCGACCAGCTGCTGCTGCCGCTGTCCTCCGGTTCACTCGGCTCCCGGCTGCTCGCGGTCGACATCGACGATCCCTCGCGGCAGCAGACCCTGCTGGAGAGCGCCGGCGAGTACACGCTGGCGGCGGGTGACGGCAGCGCGCTGGTCACCGGCGGCACCGACGCCACCGACTGGTGGGTGCGGCGGGTGAGCCAGGCCGAGGACGGCACGCTGAAGCTGACGAAGATCCAGCAGGTTCCCGCGGTGGAGAACGCCAAGACGGGCATCGCGCTCAGTCGCGGCCGTCTTCGCGTCGCGGAGGACGACCCGAAGGCCACCGCGGACACCACGTCCGTGCGCACCCTCACCACCGACGGTTCCGCCACGCTGACGGCGTCCGGAGCCACGGCGAGCGGCTCGATATACGCCGCCCTCTGCCCGTACCAGGGCACCACGTGCTCGGCGCTGTGGGGGAACCTCGACGCCCGGGACGTCTACCTCGACGCCAACGGCGGCAACGACGAGGGCGAGGGCCTCGGCGACGACCGGCTGGTGGAGATCGGCGGCAACGACCTGGACTTCGGTGGCCGGGGCGGCCGCATCGTCGACGTCTCCGACCACTACGCCGTCTTCGACTCCGGCGGCACCTCCCCGGCGCAGTACGTCGGCGAGTTCGGCCACGGTCAGAAGCTGCAGCGGTCCCTGCGCGCCGCCGCCCTGAACGGCTCCACCCTGTGGAGCGCCTCCACCGCAGGCAAGCTGACCTCGTACGGCATCCCGCAGGAGAAGACGCTCAGCACGGTGGCCGTCCCGGGCCTGGCCTGCGTCCCGAGCGAACTCCAGGCGGCGGGACGCTGGGTGTACTGGGCCTGCGGGACGGACTCGGCGGGCGTGTACGACACCAAGGCCGGTACGTCGAAGGCGGTCACCCCCGGTGACGTGCTGCTCGGCGACGGCTTCACCGTCCGCCACGACCATGGCGCGGGCACGCTGGTCCTCACCGAGGCGGCCACCGGCACCACTCGCACGATCGCCTCCGGCCTGGCCGACATGAACCTGACCGTGGACCGCCGTTACCGCTGGACCGTCGACGAGTACACCGGCCTGGTCGCCTGGTTCGACGACTACGAACGCACCCACGTCACGACCACAGGTGTCGCTCCCTCCGCCGTGACGGCCTTCGAGACGTCGGTCGGCGACTACGTGGGCCCGGGGGCATCCCTCCAGGGCACCTGGGTGCTGTCCCGCCCGGTCACCTCCTGGTCGCTTGCCTTCACCTCGGTCCAGAGCGGCGCGAACGGCAAGGCCACCCGCACCCTCACCGGCGGCGCAACCCCGGACCGGGTGACGGCGACCTGGAACGGGAAGACGGCGAGCGGGGGCTACTTCCCCAACGGCCACTTCACCTGGACCCTGAAGGCGACCGGCCTCGGCACCACCACACCGAACACGGTGAGCAGCGGCGAAGGCTTCCTGCAGCGCGGAGCCGCGGTACGCCGCGACTTCGTCAGCCCCGACGGCCCGGACGGCCGCGGCGACCTGCTCACCCTGAACTCCTCGGGCGGGCTGACCCTCCACAGCGGCACGGGGACGGGCAGGCTGGGCGACAAGTACACGGGCACCGGCTGGCCCACGACCATCATGGCGATCCCGTTCGGCGACCTCAGCGGCGACCGCTGCAACGACGTCCTGGTCCGCTACAGCAACGGCGCGCTGCGGCTCTACAGGCCGGGCTGCGGGGCGGCGGTCAAGCCGTCGACGTCGTACACGACCCTCGGGACCAGCGGCTGGACGCAGTACAACGTGCTCACCTCGCCCGGCGACGTGAGCGGTGACGGACGCCCGGACCTGATCACGAGGAACTCGTCCACCGGAACGGTCTACCTCTACAAGGGGACGAGCGCAGGCAAGCTCGCCGCCCGCGTCAGGCTCTACGACAACTGGAAGGGCTACAAGAAGATCGTCGGCGCCGGAGACCTCACCGGCGACGGCAAGGCCGACCTCCTGGCCCAGGACACGTCCAACAACGTCTACCGCTACAACGGCAAGGGCGACGGCACGTTCGCGGCCCGCGTCAAGGTGCTGTCGAACTGGGGCGGCTCGTACAACGCGGTCGTCGGGGTCGGCGACATCACGGACGACGGCAGGCCGGATCTGGTCTCCCGTGACACCGGCGGCAAAGTGTGGCGCAACAACGGGGACGGAAGGGGTTCGTTCGGTCCGCGGGTGCAGATCGCGAGCGGCTGGACTGGCTACAAGGCCCTTTCGTAGGGAGTGAGTCCGGTCCGGCCGGAGAGGTGCTCGAGCGCGGGGGTGGCCACGATGTTCGCCAGAACCGACGACCAATCAGTCAGGAGCCGGCGCATATCGATCGGAGCGTCAACGCCGCGCGGGTTGGGTTTAAGCGGGGTCCGGACAGCCTGTGGTAAAGGGATAGGGGGGGAGCC
>NZ_JBHZAN010000017.1:0-76569 GCF_042754285.1 Streptomyces sp. NPDC059224 | reverse complement strand
CAACCAGGAACCTCACCCCCCCCCCCCCCCCCCGCCCCCACCCCCGCCCCCCCACGCCCCCCCCCCCCCCCCCCCCCCCCCCCCAACCCCCCCGGCCCCCCCCCCCCCCCCCCCCCCCCCACACCACTCCTCGCTGGCGGGCCCCCCGGGCTCCGGACAGCATGTGGACATGCGATCGGGCGGTCGCCGCCGTGTTCAGGCGGCGGCCGCCCGATGCTGGTCACGTACTCGTCCCGGCCCCACTGGGAGCCGACGTCGCCCACCGCGTCGTCCAACCATGCGGCGCCTGTCCGGTCCCACCGCCAAACCTCCGGCGTCCGGAACTCGCGCGGCCAACCGCGGACGATCAACAACCTGCCCTTGCGGGCTCCCTTCGCCGCGTTCGCCACTGGCAAGAACCTCGTGGGCGAGGCCGCCGTCCGCGCCGCCGTCAGCGAGGCCGTCGGCAAGGTCGTCAGCGACCGACCCACCCCTTGAGCCCACGGGATGGACTTGAGGACACGCACTGACCTAGATGCTTCCTACGGTCTTCCCATGACCACTTCGTCACAGAACCCAGCCCCGTTTCTTCCAGGCGAGCGCGGTGAACTGCTGCATTCGCTCGCGGAGCAGAGGGCGTTGCTGCTGACCACCGTGCGCGACATCACCGACGCCCAGGCAGCGGAGCGCACGACCGTGAGTGAGCTCACCCTGGGCGGGATCATCAAGCACCTCATCCGGGGTGAGCGGGTGTGGATGCAGATCATGGTCAAGGGGGACGGGGAACTGCCGGGAGGCATGCTCGACTTGGAGCAGTACCGCATGGCCGAAGGCGAGACGCTCGCCGGGCTGCTGGCGCAGTACACCGCTGCCGCTCACAGGACCGAGGAATCCGTGGCCGCCCTGCCGGACCTCGACCGGAGCGTGCCTCTTCCCAAGACTCCGTGGTCCCCACCAGAGACCGTCCACTGGTCTGCGCGCCGGATCCTGCTGCACTTGATCAGAGAGACAGCCCAGCACGCCGGACATGCGGACATCATCCGGGAAGCACTCGATGGAGCGAGCACCACCGCTCAACGGTGATCTCCCAAGGCTCGCGATCCTCCGGGAGCCTTGGCACAGCCGGCACCTTGCCGAGGAGCACGCCACCTTGCCGACGACCGCCCCGCCCGGATTCCCACCGGCGGGGGGCGTCGCGTGGGCGCAGGGGTCGGCTATTCGCCGGTGACGCCATCGATGGCCTCGCGCAGGAGGTCCGCGTGGCCGACGTGGCGGGCGTACTCCTCGATCACGTGTTCAAGGACGAACCTCACGTCGGTGTCACCGAATTCCGGGTTAGGGACGATCCGCCCGGGGGCGGCGGTCACCTCGGCGAACACCTGCCGGGACTCCTCGCACGCCTTCAGGTAGTCCGCGTAGACGTCGCCGGCAGGGGTGGCGTCCGACTCGTCGTACCACTCGCCGCCGTCAGCGGTGGGGTAGGTCCGGTAGGGGGAGAAGTCGGGCGTGGTGCCGGCCAACGTCCGCTGGAACCAGGCCCGTTCAACTCCCTGCAGGTGGCGCATGAGCCCCAGCAGCGTCAATGCCGACGGCCGTACGGGACGCAGCCGCAGTTGTTCATCGGTGAGGCCCTCGCACTTCCACAGGAAGGTCGCCCGGTGGTAGTCGAGATTCGAGGCGATCACCTCCAGCCACGGGCCCGACACTGCGCGTTCGGGCCGGACGATCTTCTGGACCACCATGTCGCTCACGCGGGCGTCTCCTCATCGGTTCTCTTGCCGGGCCGAGTCCGTGGGTGACCGCGATCCGAGGAGGGTCCGGTGCCTCTGCCCGCGCCTCGCGAACGCGTCCGCCTGAGAAGACCTCTCCGCGCGGCGGAACTCATCGCCGGCGGCTCGAAGCCGCCTCGAATCTCGAAAGTGGCCCGCGGCGGCTGTGCAGTGCGGGCGGTCTGAACGCAACCCGGCAAGCCCGTGCGGAACAGGACTAGCCGAGTTCTCGCAGCACCTGGGTGACGGCGGCCCGGTAGGTCCGCAGCGCCCGCAGTCCGGCAGCGTAGCGGTCGCGGTGCCGTGCGATGTCCACGGTCTGCTGCCGCGCTCGTGCGGCGTGCCAGATCTCGGCCGTGTGGTGGCGGCGTTTGCAGGTGACGTCCGCGACGGCGGTGGCCCGCTCCCGCTGCGTATGCCGGGTGTTGCCGTCACTGCCGCGCTGCCAGGCGGTGTACGCGGCGACGGGGTCGGGGTAGCGCGGGAGTCCCTGTTCTGCCATACAGCGGGACCACAGGTCCCACGCCGCGCGCAGGCGCGGGTCGCGCCCGACCGCCTTGTCGACCTCGGCCGCCCGTATCATGGCGTAGAGCCAGTCCCGTTTGACGTCGATGCCGCGCAGCAGCCGTCGGCTCGCCTCGGCGTTGCAGTCGGGGAAGTCCGCGTACTCGGTGCCGGTCATCCGGCGACCCTCCGGCCGGGGGGCTATGAGCGTGGCGGGGTCCCAGCCGTAGCCCCAGCGGCGGGCGGCGGCGAGGTCCAGAATCCCGTAGTCGGTGCTGACCGCGGTGGCCACGATGGGGTCGGTGGGGTAGCGGGGATCGAGCGGGAAGCCCTGGTGGCCGCGTCCTTCCATGCACTGCCGGACCAGCAGCGCCGTGGCCCGCTGTGATCGCTGGTTGTCCTGCGGCGTGTATGCGTAGCGGTCGGCCGGCAGCGGGCCGAGGTCCGACGCCGTGCCGATGATCCCCGGGTGCCCGGAACCTGAGACACAGATCGCCGCCAGCACCGCCACGGCCCCCAGCCGCCACCCCCGCCACCTCATGCGAAGGGATGCTAGCGGGCGGCTTACGGGCCGGCCGTGGGGCCCGCCATCCAACCGCGCACCCCGGGCTGCCGGTGGCGGACGGCTCGGCAGGGCGGCACCTGCCGAAGGGTCCTCCTGGCGGGCGTGCCACGGTTCTGAGGAACTCCGCATCGCCCTGCGGGACTTGTGCGCTGTCCAAGGCCTCGGTTCCGCAGATCGGTGCGCTACGCGGGGCCGGCCTGGCAGCCATGGGAGGCAGCTACCGGCGCAATACGTTGGCCTGTACACACGCGGGCCGCGACATGAGGACTTTCCGTGCTGAGAGGTGCAGGATTCCGGGTGAACCGGCCCGAGGGAGGCGGGGAGTGGGGAGTAGCGGGCGTGGGCACCGGTTCGGATGGCGATGTGCGCCGGCCGGACCGCGTCCCGGTCTTTCTGAGGTGCCACTGACGCACCGTGCCTACGGTCTCTGTACCGCGTCGGTGCTTGGTCATGAGGGCCGGGATGGATGCAACGAACTTCTGGGTGCGGCTGGGACTCCCGGACCTGTCCCCTGACATTCCCCCGTTACTGACACGGCCACACGCGGGGTGATCGAAAACGGTTTGCGCACAGGGGCCTCGGTTGGATAGACGTTGCGACCAGGCCCCTGCCACGAGTGTGAGGGCACGACAGTGAGAGGAGGGATAAGCCGATGATCCCCATGATCACCGCGCTTGCGTCCTCCCGGGGCGCGCACCGCGTCTGACCCCGGAGCGGACGGGCGCCTTCACCGGAGCGTGCCTGAACCGTGAAACAGAACGACCTGTCCATACGCCCCATCAACGGACCCGAAGAACTCGGCCTCTTCTCCGAAATGCCCTACCTCCTCAACGAGGAACTGGCAGACGACCTTGCCGTCGGCCGCCGACGCCCGGAATGGATGTGGGTCGCCCTGCGCGGTGACCGCCTACTGGCCAGAGCTGCCTGGTGGAGTCGAGCCGGCAGCGACACACCCCTCATCCTGGATGTCCTGGACATCGACGACAACGCCGCGGAATCCCATCGCAGGGACATCGGGGTGCGACTCCTGCGCACCGCGATGGCCGCCTTGCTTCCGAACGGATCGCGTCCCCCTGAGTACAGCCGTTTCGTCCCACCCGACTGGCGCGAGAACACGGTGACCAGACAAGCCGTCGAGGACCGCATGACGGTACTGGAGAGGACCGGTGCCCGGTTCTTCGTCGAACGACTGCGTCTGGAATGGCGCCCCGAATCACCAGTCCCCATGTCCACCGAGCGCCTTGGGTTCCGGCCGATCCGCGATGTCAGAGAGCTCGTGGCCTTGATGACCTTGGTTCTGGACGGCACGCTGGACGCACATGGCCGTGACGACCTGACCCGGATGTCCGCCCGGGAGGCGGCCGTCAAGCACTACGAGGACGAGCTGGCACGCTACACAAGCCCGCGAGACTGGTGGCGGATCGCAACGCTGCCCGGTGGAGAGCCAGTGGGGTTTGTCCTCCCGGCCCACAACGGCTACAACGCGATCATCGCCTACATCGCCGTCGTACCCACACACCGCGGCAATGGCTACATCGACGACCTCCTCGCCGAGGGCACCCGCATCCTTGCCGAGCAAGACGTCCCCCACATCCGCGCGTCCACAGACCTGGGCAACGTCCCCATGGCGAAGGCCTTCCAACGCGCTGGATACGTCAATTTCGGGCGTGAGATCAATATGACCTGGAATTGATTGACCACCGGGCGGGGACGCCACGGACGGCGCCCCCGCAATCACCCAGGCTGCCTCAGATCGATTGAGACGGGACACCTGTGCCCGTGTTCCCTTCCGGACTTCGGGCGCTCGCCGGCGAAGCCCTCGCCCGCATCGCCGGCGACGAGGCCGGCCCGGCCTCGAACTGGGGCGCCCCGGAGGACTGGAAGCAGTGGCAGGCCATACTCACGCGCCTTCGCGCAGTCCTTGTCCCGTCGCCACCTTCCATCGCTCTCTTCGACGTCCAGCCATAACGGAGCGTCACTCGGCACGGAAGCGCCGAGTTGTCCGGTCAGAGGTCGAACAGTGGGTTTTCCTGAGGCGCGGGCCCGGGTGCGAGGACAGCGCGAATGCGACTGATGTTCCGCCGCCACTTCGGACCATCGGGTGTCTCGTCCCAGAGCTCGGCGAGTTCGGACGCCTCGGCTATCACCCGGTCGAGCGCCTCGACCGCAGGCGGCCGGAGATCGTCAGCGACGAGCGGCGTGCCGGGACCGGATGCGGTCGGCGAACCGGTCGCTCTTCCAGGGCGCGGGTGGCGGTCCCCCGGGGGCTCTCGGCGTCGAGCTCGGCCGGTTCGGGGACGGACCAGGACAGGGAGTCAACAGGGAGTCACTGGCGGAGGCGGGCGACAGGCCGGTCTGCGGCCTTGCTTGGGTTGTGCCACAAGTGCCAGCATCAGCGACCTGGGGCGCTCCGGCGCAATGGACCTTCGGGGAGGAACTGTGCTCGGTTTCGGCAGACGACCTCGATTCCGCAGCCAGTCGGGGAGCAGATCGACGGGACGGCGGGTTTCCACGCCCACCAGGACGGTTGCCTGCCCCGCCCGGCCCCGCGGCGTGCGCAGTGACCCGAGGCGGACTACTCCGGGACCAGGACGGTGAGCCACTCCGCTTCGCGCGGCCGGTACCCGTAGTGGTTCCACAGTCCTGTGACGATCGCCGGGACGTGGCCGGCTCCGTAGACAACGCCCACCCGTATCGGCTCGCCGCCGCGTTCCGAGTGAATCTCACCGAGCGCGTCGAGCAGCCGCTGGTCGCGCCGGTCGGTCATCGCGTGCTCCACCGGGCTGTCGGCCATCATCTCCGCCCGCAGTGTCGACGGCAGGTCCTCGACCTCCTGGTCCTCGTCGAGGAAGGCACGCGGACCGCGCAGGGCGAACACCAGACCCATCACGGGGGCCGCGACCATGAGCAGCACGTACGTCCACCGCGGCAGCGTCTTCAGATCCGCGAGCGCCTCGGCCGCGGTCACGTCCGGGTTGATCACCGGGACGCCTTCGGGAAGCACCAGCTCATCGCGCTGCTCCTGCAGGCCGTTGCGCCGTCGGCGCGGAGCGAACCGGTAGGCGAGCGTGAGGGCGCTCACCGCGGCCGACCTTCCCCGGATTCCCTCGACGACGATGAGGTCACACTCCCTGAGCCGGAGGCGGACCTGGGAGTAGAACGTCGGCGACGCCACATGCAGCATCGGGAAGATCACGAATTCGAGCGACGTTCCCGTACGCCTCATGCTGATCACAGCAGAACGGACGGCGTAGCCGGTCACCTCGATGATCTGCATACTCGTCCCCCCGTGGTCTCTTCCTGCGTACCCCGCCCCTTTGCCCTTCCGTCTGCACCGTGACACGAACTCACCCCCGCCCATGGTTCCCTCCACAGTCCGCGAGGCTCTTCGGAGCCTGCGTCCGTGTGACCGCCGGCGCACCCGGCGCATGTGGGGACCGGGCTGCGGGCGAAGGCTTCCGGCGTAGACCACGGGGCCGGAATATCGGAGCTTCCGCACCCTCCGCAACCTGTTGAGGGCATGACACCGACCCGTACGCCTCATTCGTGAAGGCGCCGGTTCGCAGGCAACGGAGGTACTCTCCCCACGGGTCGAGCAGGTGGGTGAGACGTCGAGCATCCGGGCCCGCTGCCCCGTCGGCCTGAGCCCCGCGGCCCCGGGGCCCCGGAGCCCTCCTGGGCGGCCGTGTGCGAGCCCCTCAGGGGCACGGTGTCCGGTCCGGCTTCCACCAACCCGTCCCGCTCCAGGGCTTCCTGGCGGGTCCTCAGGGCTCATGGGCTCCACCCGCCGTCAGCGGGTCAGCCGGTGCGGCGCCGAGCACGGGTGTGGAGCTTGTCCCCGCCGGACCCGTCGTCACGCTCGTCCTCGATCGGCAGCCACTCGGGCGGGGAGGGAAGGGGTGCCCGGCGTACGCCGCAACGAGTTCGAGGGTCACCGGGTTCCGGCGCCCCGTGCAGGTGCCGGCAACCACGCCCTGTCGCGGCTAGCGGGCCCGTGGGCCTCCCGTCGGCGCGCACGGTCCATCCGGCAGGGCGGCGGGCGTGTCGTGGGCGAGGCCGACGCCGGCGCCGACGCCGGCGGCGTCGGCTGCGTTCAGAACGGCCGACAGGAGGCCCGGGAAGCGTGCGTCCAGGTCCTCGCGGCGAAGCTCGACGAAGCAGCGCGTGCCCTCCTGCCGGGTGCGGGTCACGCCGGCGTCGCGCAGCACACTCAGGTGGTGACTGAGGGTGGACTTCGCCACCGGTGCACGCAGTTCGCCCCAGCCGCGCTCACGGCCGTCGGCCAGGACGCGCACCAGGCCGACCCGGATCGGGTCGCTGAGCGCGCCCATCACCGACAGGACCTCGATCTCGTTCCGCTCCGGATGTCGCGCGTTCCTCATGGGCACCATGTTACGTTGATGTTCGTCGTTCTACGAACATCGAACAAAGGAGGAGGGCATGGCTGTCCCGCCACCCGCCGACCTCACCGGGCAGGTCGTCATCGTCACCGGGGCCGGCTCCGGCATCGGCCGCGCCACCGCACACGCCTTCGCCGACGCGGGAGCACACGTGCTGGGCGTCGGACGCCGCAAGGACGCCCTGGAGGAAACCGCCGCCGGCCGCCCCCGCATCACCCCCCACCCGGCCGACCTGCGCGCCGCCGGAACACCCCAGGAGATCACCGACGCCGCGGTCCGGCGGTGGGGACACCTGGACACACTGGTCAACAACGCCGGCGCCACCCAGGTGATGCCACTGGCCGAGACCACCGCCGCAGGCATCGCCGCCCTGTTCGACCTCAACGTCACCGCGCCCAGCCTGCTGGCCCGCGCCGCCCTGCCCCACCTGCGCCAACGTCGCGGCACGATCGTGAACATCTCCAGCACCTACGGTCACCGGCCGCTGCCCGGCGCCGCCCACTACGCGGCCTCCAAAGCAGCCCTGGAACAGCTCACCCGCACCTGGGCCCTGGAACTGGCCGCCGATGGCGTCCGCGTCAATGCCGTCGCCCCCGGCCCCACCGAAAGCCAGGCCCTCACCGCCGCCGGGCTGCCCGCCGCCACCGTGGAACAGATCAAACGCGAGGAGGCCGGCCGCATCCCGCTCGGCCGCCGCGGCGAACCCCACGAGATCGCCTCCTGGGTCCTGCGCCTGGCCGACCCCGCCACCACCTGGCTCACCGGGCAGGTCCTCACCATCGACGGCGGCCTCGAACTCGCCTAGCCGCACCACTCCCACAGCACGCCACTGCCCCGGACCACGCACCCGACGAGGGTCCTGCCGCCTGCCGCCTTGGCTCCGGCCTCCTCCCACGCCCTGCGGTTGTCGCGGTTCCCCGCCAGCGGCCGGCCGCCCACGGCGACCAGACGGGTTTCGGCATCGATGACGACCTGACGGCTGGTGGAGTACCGGCAGCTCTACGACCGCTCGGCGAGGGTGTGATTCCCGGTGGCGACCAGGGAGCCGTCCACGATCAGCACGGTGTCCTCGGCGAACCGCTTGCGGGGCCGAAGGGCGGTCATCGGCTCCTGGCGGCCGATGATCCGGTCCGCCGCCGACTGGACGACCCGGCCGATGGTGCGAGCTGCGGCATCGCGAGGTTCGTCCGCCGGTACGCCGTGACCAGCAGTGCCCCGTCCTCCGGCGGAAGACCCCGCGCCCGGCCCTGGCGGACCCCGTCCCCTCCCTCGTGTCGCCGCCCGTCCGTAAGGACCTGCTCCGACTCCAGCGCACGGAGTCGTCCTGGCCCCACTTCGGAGATCAGGAGCCTGAAGACGCCGGCGGAGTGCCCGGGCTGGAGATCTCGATCGTGCGGGGCTTGCGGCCGGTTCGTCGGCGCCGCCAGGATCGGCAGCATGATCAAGGGTGTGATGTTCGACTTCTCGGGGACCCTCTTCCGGATCGAACCGGCCGCGCAGTGGCTGCGCGCAGTGGCTACGAAGGCCGGCCTGGACATGTCCGAGGGCGAACTCGACGCGTGCGTCCGCCGGCTGGAAGAGTTCGGGGCTCAGCCCGGAGGGGTACCCCCGCGCACAGTGCCGCCCCATCTGGAGGCACTGTGGCGGGATCGCGATCTGACCGCCGAACGGCACCGGGCTGCCTTCACCGCCCTTGCCCGGGAAGCGAAGCTGCCCGCGAAGGGCCTGACCGAAGCCCTGTATGAACGTTCCCAGGCACCCGGAGCATGGCTGCCTTATCCCGACACCGCGGAAACCCTCCGCGCCCTGCGCGCGCGAGGCATCCCGGTCGCTGTCATCAGCAACATCGGCTGGGACATGCGCCCTGTCTTCCGCCATCACCGTGTCGATGACCTCGTGGACGCCTACTTCCTCTCCTTCGAGCGCGGAGTGAAGAAACCCGGTCCCCGGATCTTCCAGATGGCGTGCGACGAGCTCGGAGTGGCGCCCGGCGATGCACTCATGGTGGGAGACGAGCCTGTTGCGGACGGCGGCGCCGCCACGGTGGGGTGCCGAGTCCACCTGGTCGACCCCCTGCCCGCCGGCCAGCGTCCCCGCGCCCTGGCCGAGGTGCTCCACCTTCTCTGACATTCCCGGCCAAGGCGGCTTCCGGCGCGATGCCGAGAGGCCGCCGACCGGACGGCCGTCCAGCCCACGGAGTCGATACCGCGCTAACGTCCCCGCTTGTCAGTCCGCAACGAAGTCATCCCCGACCCGATCACCCCGCAGGACGCGACGCACACACCCTCCTGACCCATGTCCACAGACAACCCCGACCGCTTCCCACCGGAGACCGCGCCCCCGGACTGCGCCCTGATCCTGCGCAACACACCCGCCCGCTGACGAAGCCCGCCCGAGTGGAGCCGGATACGGGGTGCTCCGTCCGGCCTGACGGCCGCTCAAGGCGGCGGAGACACACGTGGATGGCGGCCGTCTCCCTAGGGACGGGCGCGCCGCGGGCGGGTTCGGGACACGTACGGCGCAGCGGCCGGTCCAGACAGGCCGGCACAGATCCTCTCCTACGGCATCCCAGTGTCCCAGGCCGGCCCTTCCGGCTGCCCGGCCCCGACAACGGGCGGCGGGCGGCGGGCGGCGGGCGGCGGGCGGCGGGCGGCGGGCGGGCAGCGACGATCGCCCGGACCGTCACGCGCACAGGTTCAGGCAGCGGACGGCCGGCGCTGACCTGCCACAGGCGCTCCGCGCTCCAGCCGGCCTCCGGCGTCACCGTCACCACACGGCCCTGATCCACAAGCGTCCTCCCGGTCAGCAGCAGGCGGCGTGACAGGGCAACGAAGGCCACACAACACCTTGTTAGATATTTAGCGAATATGCTAAATAGAAGTCATGGCAGCAATTCAGGACGAGACGGGGGCCTTCCGCGCCCTGGCTGATCCGACCAGGCGTCAGATCCTCGAGGACCTCAGAGGCGGTGAGCTCGCGGCCGGCGAGATCGCCGGCCGGTTCGCGATCAGCGCACCCTCCATCTCGCGCCACCTCGGCGTGCTCAAGACAGCCGGGCTGGTCACCGAACGACGCGAAGGCAACCGGATCCTCTACACGCTGGCCGAGGACCGGCTGGCCGCCAGTATCGGCCGCTTCCTCAGCGCCGTCTGCCCCGAACAGATCCTGCTCCGCCACACCACATGGCGCCGGGCCGCCCCCCGGAGGGAGGAGGCATGAGACAGCCGCGCCTGGCCAGCGTCATCGAACGACGGCTTCTGGTGAACTACCGGATCGATGCGGACGCCGCGATACGCCTGCTCCCCCGTCCGCTGCGCCCGCACCTCGTGCACGGCCACGGCGTCGGCGGGATCTGCCTGCTGCGCCTGGGGCACCTCCGGCCCGTTTGGGCACCCACGGCATCCGGGCTGCGGAGCGAGAACGCCGCCCACCGCATCGCCGTCGAATGGGACGGACCCGACGGCGTCCAGACCGGCGTCTACATCCCGCGCCGCGACACCGCCTCACGCCTCAACGCCTGGGCCGGGGGACGGCTCTTCCCCGGCGAGCACGGCCGCGCCGACTTCCACGTCCACGAGACAGCCGGCCGGATACACGTCGCACTGGCCACACGCGACGGCGACACCCGCGTATCCGTCACCGCCGAACCAGCCGACGAACTGCGCGACAGCCATCTGTTCGCCGACCTCGCCGAAGCCTCCCGGTTCTTCCAGGGCGGAGCGAAGGGCTTCTCACCCGCCGCCGGCGGCCACCGCCTCGACGGCATCGAACTGCGCACCGACAGCTGGCACATGGAAGCCTGCCGCCTCCACACCGCCCGGTCGTCCTACTTCGACGACCCCGACCGCTTCCCACCCGGAGCCGCCACCCTGGACAGCGCCCTGATCATGCGCAACGTTCCCGCCGACTGGCAGCCACTGCCCGCCACCGCTCCCGGACACAGCACTCCAACCGCCGGCTGACACACATGCCACAGCCCCCGCCGTCACCGCGCCCACCAACCCCACGACCGCCGGCCCACCGAGTCACCTTCGAACCGCGGCCGCCCCGCGGGGCCGCCTCCGGCACGGATCCGTGCACCGGCACCGCCTCCTCCGGCAGCCCACGGCCCTCGCGACCCTCGCGACCGGCCGACACCCACGGCACTCCCCAGCCCGCGACAGGTGCCACGGAGGAGGAACCCAGAAGGCGCCAGCCGGACGGCCCCCGGTGCCGGCCGGGCACGCCCTGCCGGATCCAGCGCCCCGCGGGGCCTGGCAACAGGGCCGGAGCGCGAGCCGTGAGAACCCCGGCTTCCTGACCCCGGTCGTCCTCCTCCGATTCGAGGGGTGGCACCAGCCCGGCGAGGAGCAGGAGGCGGGATGGCAGCGCGCCAATGCCGTTCCTCAACAGCGACGACGACTTCCGCTCGAGCTCGCCTTCCGAGACCGTCCCCGGACCGTGGAATGGCGCTCGACGACAACCAAAGCCTGCAGCTCGGCGGCTGGTCACAGCGGTGATCGATGTGGCGGCCGCAAGTCACGGCCCCGGACATCAGTAGTGACAGAGCAGGTCGACGACGACGGCTTCGGCATGGAGGCCGTCGAGATAACTGTTGGCCTGCTCCCAGTAGCCGTCGCGTTCCGCATCCGTCCACGCACCGTCGAGGGTGACCAGGGCAAAGCCGGGCACAGCGCACTGCACCGACGCCTGCCGGGCTTCCTCGTGCTCCTGCGCGAAGTACGCGACCGGGTCATTGAACAGGAACGACGTGTCGAAGTGCGGGTCGCCCGAGACGGCCCGCTGCGCCACGTCCTGCACCAGCGGCTGGACCAGGTGCTCTCTCTTGGCGTCCGCCAAGGAGTAGCCACCGGGATCGGACTCGTGGCGGGCGACGAAGTCGGACAGCGGACGGGCCGGCGGATACAGCGCGGTTAGTTCCTCCCAGGCGGCGAGCCTGGCATCATGCCTTACCGCCGCTCGCCGCCGCATGGCGCCGAAATCGAGCAGGCCCCGAGGCCCGCCGTAGCACTCCAGCGGCCCGAGGGCATCGAGCTTGGCCTTCCTGCGGGGGACAGTGGAGGTGGTGACGAGCCTGCGGTCACCGTCATGCTCGGGCCGGGTGAGACAAGGGCTCTCCGTATCGGAGTAGATGACCCACCAGTCCCACTGACCGACCGGGTTCCAGTCGTCGGTGAGGTTCGCGTCATACGGCGCCATGACGGCGGCTATCGCTTCCGCAAGCCTCCGTGGCTTGGTCTGCGGCAGGCACACGGTGACTGAGAACTTGCTCATACGCCGGATCGTAGAACCGAGGCGTTGTCCGAGACATAACGCCCTCAACCCGCTGAACGCCCGTTCGACCGCCAGGCCACAAGATCGGTACGACAACGGCTACTCACGGTGTGGGAACCGGCGCCGCTTCGGGTGGCAGCAAGAACCGACCCGACGCCGGTCCTGGCGCATACCCACATCAGCGGACACGCTGCTGCCCTCGCAACCTGCGGCACCGACGCCCTCGCGATCCTTGAAACGAACCGGCACCCCCAGAGCCGTCACGTGGAGGAAATGCCTCCGCAACCTTGACGAGATTGGTCTGGTCCAATAACGTCCCCGCACAGAACCCCACATGTTTCAAATATTTAACTCCCCACTACCGTCACTCAGTTGACGGGCAATCACCCCCTCCGGGAGGGCCCCTGTGGTTTCCCGACGTTCCTTCCTGACCGCGACCGGCGCCTTCACCGCAGCTGCCGCACTGAGCCCCCTCTCGCCGGTGTCGCCGCTGACCTCCTCGGCCGCCGCCGCGGGAGTCTCGCTCCCCATCAAGCTGGCGAACAACTCAGGTTCCAACACTGTCTACGCCTACATATCGGGCACCGACAGCAGCGGCTGGCCGGTCTTCGTCTCGGCGAACGGCGCCCTGAACCGGCTGCCCAACCCGTCGTCCGCGGTCACCCCCATCGCCGACTACTCCATCTCCCTGGGCGCCTCCGGCTCGGCCGCCACCACCGTCAACCTGACCGACTACGTCATCGGCGGACGCGTCTGGTTCTCCGTCGGCCAAAAACTCCAGTTCTTCGTCAACCCGGGCACCGTGCCCGGCGTGGTGCAGCCCGCGCTGGTCAGCTCCGACCCCAACTGGTCCACGAACTGGACGTTCTGCGAGTTCACGTTCAACAGCGCGAATCTCTACGCCAACATCTCCTACGTCGACATGGTCGCGCTGCCCATCTCGATGAGCAGCACCGGCAGCGGGGGCACCCAGACGGTCAGCCCGCTGCCCGCCGGCGCCCTCGCCTCCATCGCCTCCGGCCTCCAGAGCCAGCACGCCTCCGACGGCGCTCCCTGGGACAGACTGGTGGTCACCGACTCCTCGGGCGGTGTGCTGCGCGTCATGGCGCCCTCGCACTCGCCGGTGGACTTCGGTGCCTACTGGGACGACTACCTGAACCGGGTCTGGAGCCACTACGCCTCCACGCCGCTGACCATCAACGGCCAGGGCAGCATCGGTTCCTACACCGGCACCGTCTCCGGAAACACCATCGTCTTCTCCGGTCTCAACACCAACGGCGTGCCGTTCACCAAGCCGAGCGCCGTCGACATCTTCGGCTGCGCGTCCGGGCCCCTCTACAACTCCGGCGGGGACGCCCGCGGCGCGATCGCCGCCCGGCTCGCCGCCGCGCTCAACCGCAGCTCGCTCCTGGTGCCGGGTGGGAACAACCAGCCCGACGGCGTCACGCCGTCGCAGTACTACACGGACTCCGTCACCAACCACTACGCGCGGCTGGTCCACCGGTACGCCACCATCGGCTACGCCTTCCCCTACGACGACGTCGGCCCGACCGGCGCGGCCCCCGTCGACGGACACATCCAAGACGGTGCACCCACCTCGTGGAGCATCACCCTGGGAGCGGGCGGCTCCGGCGGAGACCCGGGCGGTGGCTCGACCACCGTGAGCGCCTACAGCACCATCCAGGCCGAGTCGTACTCCGCCCAGAGCGGCACCACCACGGAGAGTTGCTCCGACACCGGCGGCGGCAGCGACGTGGGGTACATCTCCAACGGCGACTGGCTGAAGTTCTCCTCCGTGGACTTCGGTTCCGCCTCCCCCGCGCAGTTCAAGGCCCGGCTGGCGTCAGGTGCGGCCGCCGGCGTCAGCGGCGCGGTCCAAGTGCGGCTCGACAGCACCACAGGCACGAAGATCGCGGAGATAGACTTCGCCAACAACGGCGGCTGGCAGGCCTGGCAGACCGTCCCCGCGAACATCGTCGCCTCCGCCGCCGGAATCCACGACGTCTACCTGGTCTTCTCCGGCAGCACATCCGACTTCACCAACATCAACTGGTTCACCTTCACCCGCTGACACGGCCTGAGGAAATGCGCCTGACGGGGCAGAAGCCCGTTTCGGGCCTACGCGCTGGCCCGCTCCAGGACGTGATCGGGCCCCGCCGTCGACGTCCCACCGGTGGATCGGTGCTGGCCCGTTGGGTCGAATGCCAGGAGACTCTTGTGCTGTGAACATGGGGATCTCTGGTTTCGAGCCGTCCTTCGTGACCGGGATCGACGCGATTCGGCGGGCCCACGGATCGCGCCTGGCGGCGCTCGCCGGTAGGCGGCTTACGGGGTTCACGCTGGTGCGGTTCGCCGAAGACGGGGAATGGTTCGCCGACTGCCCTGTGGTGCTGGACTTCGACGGGACCCAGGTGGAGCTCTGTCACTGGAAGCTCGACGAGCTCTCGATCAGCTGGGACACGATCGACACCGCGGCGACCATCACCGGGTGGGAGTCGTCGGAGCTCACGCCCCGGTGGTCTCACAGCGACGAACGCCTCGAACCCTTCGTCGGCCGCCGGCTGCGGGAGGTCACGCTCCTCGAATGGCGGCCGGCAGAGTGTGACCTGGCGGCAGGAACCGTGGCAGTGGAGTTCGTCTTCGCCAGCGGCTGTCTTCGGATCGTCAACGGCCTCGACGAGAACAGCATCCAGGCCGATGTGGCGCACCCGGATCACGTCCGACACGGGCTGGGCCGGTGAGTGCTACTGCTTGATCGGTTTCCGGCTGATCTCGATGACCGGCAGCAGCGTGGCCCGGCTGGGACATCGACCTGCCGAGAGGTGGGCGGGGCTGCGCGGGGACGGCAACTCCGGGAAGGCAGGTGTGCCATCGTTGTGTGGTCGATGGCACACGGGACACGGCTGGGTGGATCAGACCGTGACGCAGATCCCGTCTTCGATTGATCGGCCGTCGCGCTCCAGTCCAGCGCACACGAGCTTTGATTGCGCCTGCTCGTAGCCCACCTGCCAGCGGTGGCTGGCAGCGTTGACCCTCGGGGAGTGGTAGTTCCCCCAGTAGGCCCGAAGGGTGCCGGGGAGACCGTCCTTCGTCGTGACGGTGATGTCCTGGACGAACCGGTTGTGGTGGGCGGTCATCACACAGATGTAGTTGCCGCAGTGTGAGTCGACTCCGGCGTTCGCGGGTGTGGCGGCGAGCAGGGGCAGGGCGCAGGCCGCGAGGAGCGACGCGAGCCCCTTCAAATTGGTCATGCCCTCTCAAACGATCAAGGTACGGAAAGGTCATGACGCCGAGTCCGCTGATCCAACCTCGACGGCCCACGGCAAAGGCCCGACGACGACACAGGACAATGGCCATCCTGGCGCCGCCGGGCACAGGCTCTGGACCAGACGTCCTTGCTAGGGCTCCGAGCCACAGGCGGCCTCGGCAGCCGTGAGCCATCCGAGATACCAGCCTGCGAAGTCCAGCAGAGAGCCGCCGGCATCACGTGCCGGATGCAGATCGTTTCCATCGGAGCGCGGATCACGCCATATGCGGCCGCGCTCCGATCCCGTGACAACCAGCCAGGCCGTCAGCCCGCAACCCTCATCACACAGACACAGCGCGCCCGCGGTAAAACGCGGGTCGTACTGCACATCCGCCAGACGCTCTTCCCATTCCTCGCAGGCTGCTTCGAAATCGGCGAGGTCGTCGAAGTCCTCCATGAACGGCTGCCCGGCCAGGATCTCCACCGCTGCCTCCGGATCCGCCCCGCCCGGGAACAACTCGGCGGCCATGCCCGGCTCGACCTCCTCAGGAGCATCTCCGATCCAGCGCCAACCGCATGGGTCCACTCGCCGTACCGGAAAAACGCCGTACGCCGGACCAGCCCCGCCGGCTCCGACCTGCAGCAGGAACGAGCGATAGTCCCCGGGCAGCTCAACACCCAGCCAAGCCTCGAGATCGGCTACCTCGGCCGCCGTCAGAGGCGCGTCGAGCGCGAAGCCGTGCCCCGTCGACCCGAACACCCTGCCACTGCCCGGACCCTCGGCCAGAGCCAGAACCCGCTCGCGTACCCCTGTCCAGTCGGTCATGGCGCCCGACGATATCGGCCGTCCCGCACTGCCCGTGCTCAGGCCGGGCACGCCGCATCGGCAGTCTCCCGCCCGCGCCGTACGTGCGGGATCCTCCGGCGCCCGGTTGTCCGTGCTCTCCGGCAAGGTATGCGTGTGACGAACCGAGACGAGGAACGTGACGCCGCCATCTGGTCTGAACTGCCTTAAAGGGCGAGCGATTTACTCGTGAGGACCGAATGGCACACTCTGCGGCACGCGTATGGGAGTGCCGAGGACACCCCGCCGGTGCTCCAGCGTCCGAACATGCCGGCGCTTGGCCGGCTCATTAAAACTGCTGGTCACAGTTACTCCATCGATGACATGTGTGTACCAGGGATGGCATAGGATCGACATATGGTGCAAATCAGAGATGTTGCCAAGATCCGACAGCGGTGGATCGATGCGGGAAGTCCGGCATGCGAGCGCCATACCCTCGATCAGGAGTTCCACCTGGGAGCGCGGGACACCGACTGGGCCTGTCTGAACTGCGGCGAGGAGTTCAGCCGACAGGAAGCCCGCGTCATGCGCGCGGCCGACGGCAACTGAGGGCATGCGGGCCGCCCGGGAGTGACCGACAACGACCACCTTCGACGGCTGCTCGCCGTGCCCGCCCGATCAGCGATCTTCCCGCCTGCCTGTCGGCGCGGCCACGCGTCACATCACCGCCCGTCGATGGCCGGCCTCAGAGATTCGTCGAAGTTCCGTCTCTGCCATCGGTGTCCGCTTCCGTCTGGCGGGGCACCCGGCTCGTACTGTTCAGGCCCGCGGTGTCCATTCGTCCGCGAGAAGGCCAAGGATGGCTTCGTCGGCGTACGCGCCGTACACCCATGCGGAGCAGCGCAGTGTTCCCTCTCGCGTGAACCCGACCCTGGTCGCCGCCGCGAGCATCGGGGTGTTGTCCGTGAGGGTCTCGATCTGCAGGCGCTGCAGGCCGCGCACGGCGAATCCGTACTCGGACAGCGTGTGCAGGACATCGACGCTGAGCCCACGACCGCGGAATGCGGGGCGCAGGGCGATCCCGACGTGCGCCGTCCGGTTGTGTGTGTCGATACCCCAGAGCAAGGCCTCCCCAGCCAGCTCGTGGGATTCCAGTTCGACGACGGAGAAGCACGCTGCCTCGTCCGACGGCCCTGTCACGGTGAAGGGCGAGTGCCCCGAACCTGGTGGGATGGGCCGCCAGGGGCGAGAGTCCGCGCGCGACCGTACGGGCACATCGTCGTACAGCTCGGAGTGCAGGACTGGGACGTCGCTCTCGTGCCGGGCGCGGAGCCCGATGTTTCCGCCACGGATCATAGGACATAGCAATACGGCAAGCACCAGCCGAGCAACCGAGTTTCCGCGTCTGCTCCTCGCGGGCGGCCGTCAGAGGAGCGCTTTGGGGCCGTCGGCGGCGACCACCGCCACCTGGACTTCGACCTCGGTCTCGGACGGCCCCCTGGCTGAGGGTACCCACACCAGAAGCGCCCGCTGTTCGGACACTGGTCCGGCATCGTCAGTGCGAAAGTTTTCGACCCCTTCGGACCGGGCGGCCGGGCCACGGAGAACGCCACCCGCAACCTCAACGCGGCCGGCGTCCGTCACACCTGTGTCGATGGCGGGAGTGGGCTGGTCACCGATGCCGAACGAGAGGTCGGTTCCCCTCACGTGCTCGACCCGGCGCAGGCCCCCGCGCGGTGGTCAGGCATGGGCCTGGTCCAGAGCGCTCTGCAGGGACTGTACGTAGCCCTGGCTGGTGTAGCTCGCTCCGGAGACGACGTCGATGTGTGCGCTCTGGGCACCCAGTGCCTCCTGCGTGAGGCGGGGCAGGGCGTAGGAGGCGATCTCCCGGTCGCGGCCGTTCTGGTCCGGTGCCTGCAGGACTCTGACCGCGGTGATCCTGCCCTTTGCCAGGGTGACGGCGACCTGCACCGTCCCGTACTGGGTGTCCACGGGGTTCCCGGTGAACGTGCCGGTCCTGGTGGCCGATCCTGGCGCGGACGACGTGGACGGCGTCGCACCGGACGGAGGGGACGCCACGGAGAGGCCGGGGGCCTGGTGGGGTTTGAGCGCTAGCAGCGCGACGATCAGGGCGCTGGTTCCGCCGGTGGTGAGGACGGCTCGGCGCATGACGGATCTCCTCAGAACGCGAAGGACTCGTGGTGGATGCGCCGTGCCGGAACCCCGGCGTCGCGCAAGGCCGTGATCGCCGCTCGGGTCATACCCGGCGGGCCGCACAGAAAGACGTCGTGAGCGGCCAGGTCCGGGACCAGAGCACTCAGAGCGAGGGCGGTGAGGGGTGAGGAATAGCCTGCGGGTTCGTCGACGACGTATCGCACGGTGGCCTGCCGGTGGACGGCTATCGCGTCGAGTTCGGCACGCAGCGCGAGGTCCTCGGCCCGGCGCGCGCGGTAGACGAGCGTGATGTGGCCGGGGAGCGTCTCGAAGAGCGCGCGCAAAGGGGTGATGCCGACCCCGCCGGCCAGGAGCAACACCTTGGGTGCGGTGCGACGGCCCGCGGTGAAGCTGCCGTAGGGGCCCTCGGCCCATACTCGGGTTCCGGGACGCAGACGGGCGAGGGCCGCGCTGTGGCCGCCGGCGCTCTTCACGGTGATGCGCAGACGCCCCGGCCCGGCGGGGGCGGAGAGGGAGTAGGGGTTGGCCGTCCACCACAGACCAGGGGCCAGGAAGCGCCAGCGCAGGAACTGACCCGGCTCGCCGCCCAGCTCCTCCAGATGTTCACCGCTGAGGTGGACCGAGACCACGCCGGGCGCCTCGGGGTGGACCGCGGCAACTCGCAGGCGGTGGCGCAGCCCGCGCCGCAGGGGAACGGCGAACCGGTACCAGGCCACCAGTGCGGCGACACCGAGGAACAGGGCGTACCAGGCCGTCTGGACAAGGCGGTTGCCGACGAAGTCGGCGCCGTTGGAGAGCTGGTGACCGAAGGCGAGGAAGACCGCCAGATAGGTGGCGAAGTGCAGGTAGTGCCAGGTCTCGTAGCTCATCCTGCGCCGGGCGGCACGAGCGGAGAAGACCGCGGTAAGCAGGAACAACAGGAACCCGGCCGTGCCTTTCAACAGGTCGGGGTAGTGCAGGACGAGCGTGGAGGTCTGGCTCACCACGCTCGTGTGCGAGGTCAGCGCGTACCCCCAGATGATCAGCAGGGTGTGGGCGAGCGCCAGGGACACGGTGCAGCGTCCGCCGAAGGCGTGCCAGCGGGCCAGCCGGTCACTGCCGATCGTGTGGTCGAGCAGGGGCACCCGGGCCATCAGCGCAAGAAGGACCGCACAGGCGTAGCCGGCCAGCAGTCCGGTGATGCGTCCCGCTCCGATCAGCCAGCCCGCCGGACCGACCACGGAGGTGGTGTTGCTCCACCACAGGGCGAGGACTCCGCCGGCGCCGGCCCAGATCGCCGACGGAGCCAGCAGGGGCACGACG
Organism: Streptomyces sp. NPDC059224; assembly: GCF_042754285.1. Taxonomy (NCBI): domain Bacteria; kingdom Bacillati; phylum Actinomycetota; class Actinomycetes; order Kitasatosporales; family Streptomycetaceae; genus Streptomyces; species Streptomyces sp. NPDC059224. The sequence goes on along the minus strand of NZ_JBHZAN010000017.1, from coordinate 56,570 downwards.
CTGCGACGCGGGCGCCGGTGACCCATGCCCGGACCGGCATGGGGGGCCGTCGCGGTGATGGGCGTGGTCATGAAGCTCCTCCGGATCGCTGTCCCCCGGTGACGAGCGGCCAGCCTCACAGCCGAACCTCTGGGTTCCTTCTGAAACGGCGGGCGCAGCCCGTCCGAGAGCGGATTCAGAGGAAACTCAGAGTCAGGGCTCGTTCTGACGCGACCTGCCCTGGGGGATGCTGGAGGGACCATGGACGAGCTATCCACCTCATCGCCTGCTCACAGCCCTGCCGAAGGGCCCGTGAGGATTCTCGTCGTGGACGACGAGCCCGACGTCACCGACGTCCTGTCCGCTGTCATGACCGGCGAGGGATGGCAGGTCCGTACCGCCTTCGACGGAGCGAGCGCGCTCGCCGTCGCTCGGGACTTCCGGCCCGACGCGGTGGTCCTGGACTGGATGCTCCCCGACCTGGACGGCCTTCAGGTGCTGCGCGCCCTGCGACGTGAGGCGCCTCGCGTGTGTGTGCTCTTCCTGACCGCGCGCGACGCGGTCGAGGACCGCATCGCCGGGATCACTGCGGGCGGCGACGACTACGTCACCAAGCCGTACAGCCTGGAAGAGGTCCTGGCCCGGCTGCGCGGCCTGCTCCGGCGGGCCGGGCTGACGGCTCAGCCGGGCGCGCCCAGCCTCGTCGTCGGAAACCTGATCATGGACGAGGAGGCCAGGGAGGTCAGACGGGACGGGGTCGGTATCGATCTGTCGCGTACCGAGTTCGAACTGCTGCGCTTTCTCATGCGCAACCCACGCCGGGTCCTGTCCAAGGAACAGATCCTCGACCGGGTGTGGGCGTACGACTTCGGCGGCCGCGCCCATGTCGTCGAGCTCTACATCAGCTACCTGCGCAAGAAGATCGATGCCGGACGCACTCCCATGATCCACACCGTCCGCGGTGTCGGCTACGTCCTGAAACCGGACCCCTCGTGAGCCGCCGCGTACTGCGCACGCTGCGCGGGCAGCTCACAGCGGGGCTCGTGACCCTTCTCGCAGTCGCCTGCCTCGCTGTCGGCATCACCACCGCCCTCGCGTTGCGCGGTTTCCTCGTGGGGCGCCTCGACCAGCAGCTTTCCGCCTCCGGCGGCCGGTTCGCGGCCAGCCTGGAGCACGAGGCCTCCCCCGACTTCGACAACCGCCCCGACACCCGCGGCCAGGCCGACTCCACTTTCGGGGCCCGCTTGCTGAACGGCGTGGTCACCCAGGCCTCGACCATCGACGACGACACCGACCGCACCGTCCCGCTCACTTCCCAGGACCGCCGCACACTCGTGGCGGTCCGCCCGGACGGCACCGGGCACAGCATCCACCTCTCCGCCCTGGGCAAATACCGTGTCACGGCCGTCGAGGGCGACGACCGGGACATTCTCATCACCGGCCTGCCTCTGCATCCCGTCGAGGAAACCGTGCACCGCCTCGAAGCGGTCGAAGCGGTGCTGTTCGCAGTCGCCCTCGTCGCCACGGGCTTCGCGGGCGCCCTCTGGGTGCGAATCTCACTGCGCCCCCTCCAGCGCGTCACCGCGCGTGCGGCGGAAGTGGCCGACCTGCCACTCGCCAGCGGCGAGATCGCCATGCCGGCGCCCCTGCCCGACACCGACCCTCGTACCGAGATCGGCCAGGTCGCCAGCGCCCTCAACCACATGCTCGGCCACATCGAGGACGCCCTGACCCGACGCCAGGCCGGCGAAGAACGGCTGCGCCACTTCGCGGCCGACGCCAGCCACGAACTGCGCACCCCCGTGGCCAACATCCGCGGCCACGCCGAACTCGCCCTGCGACACCCGGGCTCCGTCCCCGCCCCCGTCCATCACGCACTGGAACGCATCGACAACGAGTCCCAGCGCATGACCCGCATCGTCGACGACCTGCTCCTCCTTGCTCGACTCGACGCCGGACGCCCCCTGGAACACGCTCCCGTCGACCTCACGCTGCTGATCCTGAACGCCACGGACGACGCCAGGGCCGCCGGCCCCGACCACCACTGGGTCCTCGACCTCCCCGAAGAGCCCGTCACCGTCACCGGCGACTCCTACCGCCTCCAGCAGGCCATCGGCAACCTTCTGTCCAACGCCCGCACCCACACCCCGCCCGGAACCGACGTCACCGTCACGCTCACGGCCGACCGATCCCACGTGTGCGTGGACGTGACCGACAACGGACCCGGCATCCCCGAGAAGACCCAGCCCGAGGTCTTCGGCCGATTCGTCCGTGCCGACAACGCCCGCTCTCGCAGCACGGGCAGCACAGGCCTCGGACTCGCCATCGTCCAGGCCGTGATCGCGGCGCACGGCGGCACCGCGACGGTCACCAGCAGCCCCGGACACACCAGCTTCCGCCTGACGCTCCCCGCCTGAGCATCGACAGGCTCCAGGACGTTCTCCTGCGCGCCGCCGCGACCGCCTGGCAGCGCGGACAGCGTGTCGCCCCAGCACCGACCGGGACGAGACCCGACCGCCCGTTCACCCACGCGCGTCGGCACCCGTGACGTCGGATCCTCTCCGCGCCGAGGACCGGACGCACCGTCCTCGAAGGCGTCCCCGGCCGGTGCGTCGGAGGCCGCCGCGGAGCCGCGGGCCGGGACACCTGCCGTGTCCCCGCCGTGTTGCGACGACGGCCCGCAGGCTGTGCACGTCCCCCTGGTCAGGCGGTCGCGCAGACGACCTCGACGAAGTGGCCCACCTGTTCCTCCGGCAGACGGCGGGCGAGGTCCGCCTCGCTGATCATGCCCACGAGACGGTGGTTCTCGATGACCGGGAGGCGCCGGATCCTGTGCTGCTCCATGAGTTGGAGGACCCGCTCGCTGTCGGTGTCCGCGTCGATCGTGATCGGCTTGCCCTGCTCGAGCTGGCCCGCGGTCATGGTCCGCGGGTCCTTGCCCTTGGCGAGGCACTTCAGCACGATGTCACGGTCGGTGACGATCCCGTGGAGGCGGTCGTCCTCCCCGCATATCGGCAGGGCGCCGACGTTCAGTTCCTTCATCTTGCGCGCCGCGTCCAGAAGCGTCTGGCTTTCCTGGATGCAGGTGGCTCCGGTGTGCATGATGTCCCGCGCAGTGGTCATGGCCTGTGCCTTTCCGATGTGGGCCTGCGCCCCGTCAGTGCCGCCGAGCCGCCCCGCGGGCGCCGTTGACCGGCAGCCGGGCCGCCGCGCTCACGGACGCCGACGTGCGGTGCCCGTGGCAGGGGATCGCGCAGCACGTGAGTGCCTGGGGCCGTGGTGGTCTCCCGCGCCTTCGACGGGGTGGACGAGGTGGTTGACGACGCCGCCGACGACGACGCTTCCGGACGGACGTCGTCCTGGTCGCGCCGCACGCGCACCGCGGCCGTCGTCATGAACTCTCCGGCTCTCCGGTCAGCATGTCCCCACTTCCCTTCGCGGCCGCCGACGGGTACGGAAGGCCATCGGCACGGATTCACGCCCGGTGTCCGCGCGGTGCACCCCGTGCACGAAGAGGCGTCATCCCGGGCGCGAAAGCCGGCTTGCCGGAAACGGCGGGGGTTGCGGGCCGGCCCGGTGAGTCCACTGTGGCCTCAGGGGCACGGTGACGGCTCTTCTTCTCCCCGCCCGGAGTTCCATCCTAGGACGCACGGCGGAGGTCGGCAGCCGACGGCGCACGCCGCCACGAGACCCTGCTCCCGCGACCAGGTGCGGCGCGGCTGACGCACCGTGTCCCGACGGGGAGCCCGCGCCCGCCGCGGCGTTGAGAATCGGACCGTGGTGTGGGCGGCCGGGACCATGTGGCCGGTGAACCAGTCACGGGCCAGGTCGGTCACCTGCTCCAGGGTTCCGGGCTCCTCGAAGAGATGGGTGGCCCCGGGAACGACGGCGAGTTCGTTCTCGCAGCGCAGCCTGGCCTGTGCGTCGCGGTTGAGACCGAGTACGAGTGCGTCGTCGCCGCCGACGATGAGCAGCGTGGGCGCCGTGACGGCCGGCAGCCGCGGTCCCGCGAGATCGGGCCTCCCGCCACGGGAGACGACGGCGGCGATCCGCGCGTCGGGCTCGGCGGCGGCCCAGAGCGCGGCGGCGGCGCCGGTGCTGGCACCGAAGTATCCGACGGTCAGCCCTCGCGCCTCGGGCTGCTCGCGCAGCCAGCCGGTGGCGTCCGCGAGCCGCCGGGCGAGGAGACCCGTGTCGAAGACATTGGCCCGGTCCGTCTCCTCCTCCTCGGTGAGCAGGTCGAACAGCAGGGTGCCCAGCCCGGCCCGGTTCAGGCCGGACGCGACGAACCGGTTGCGCGGGCTGTGCCGGCTGCTGCCGCTGCCGTGCGCGAACACCACGACCCCCGGCGCGCCCTCAGGCACGGTCAGCTGTCCCCGCAGCACCAGCGGGCCCGTGCGCACCTCCGCCTCACGGCCCTCGGGCGCGGCCGCCGCGGGCCGGGCGCCCGCGGAGCGGGCGAGCGCCTCCTCCAGGCAGGCGACGACCTCGTCGTCCCCGGTCTGCGAGAAGTCGTCGTAGAACTGCCCGATCGCGTAGAAGTTCCACGGGGTGTGCGGGCACACCAGCTCGTCGGCGTCCGCGCCCAGGCGCGCGGTCCAGTCATCGGGGGCCACTGGAACCGCCAGCACGACCCGCTCCGCCCCGCGGGCACGGGCGGTCTGACAGGCCGCACGCGCCGTCGAACCGGTGGCGACGCCGTCGTCGACGACCAGCACCGTTCGACCGGTCAAGGCCGCCGGCTCCCGTCTGCCCCGGTAGCGCCGCGCACGGCTCTCGAGCAGCTCACGCTCACGTGCCTCGACCACGGCCAGCTCGTACGGGGTGACACGCGCGGCCCGCACCACCTCGTCGTTGATGACACGGGCGCCGCCTTCACCGATGGCCCCCATGCCCAGCTCCGGCTGGGAGGGCACACCCAGTTTGCGTACCAGGCAGACGTCCAGCGGCGCGCCCAACGTCTTCGCCACCTCCGCGGCAACCGGGACCCCTCCTCGGGGCAGTCCCAGCACCATGACGTCGGGACCTTTGAATTGCGTCAGCAGGGAAGCCAGCTGTCGGCCGGCGTCCCGACGATCGTGGAAGAACACGACTCGGCCTCCTCGCCTGGAGAACAGGGCCTCCGACACGTGTGCACGCAGCCCACACCCTCCATCCTCGCCCCGGCGTAGAGCGCACGCGCGGCGCTGCGGGAGGTGCGCCCCGCTCGCCGTGGGCCCGGGGTCGTGCCCTCCCGCCTCCGGTCGGGTTCGGGCGCTGGCGGCCGCCCGAGTCCGGCACTGCGGCTCCTGCTGCCTGCCGCCCCACTTCCTGCCGCCGTCCTTCCGTGGGTCCGTTCAGGACGACTCGGGCGGACGGCGTGCGCGGAAGGGCCTTTCGGCCGCCTTCTGCGGACTGGTCGGCCGGGTTCGTCGCCTCCGGCGGGGCACCGGCGTCCTGCCGCGCCGTCCCCGTGCCCGGCCGGCGGGACCTCATGTGTGCTGCCCGGCGTACGAGGGCCGCACGGTGAGCGTGCCGTCGGGCGTCCCGTCCACACGGGTGCCGAACTCCCGGCTGTGCCGGTCGACGACGGCGCGCAGCCACTCGGTGTCCTCGGCCGAGGCGTGTTCCAGCCGCATCCTGCGCGCCCTCAGGGGCACCATCCGCGTCTCGAGCAGCCGGCCGGTGGCCGCCAACGACACCAGATACAGCACCCGCAGGTCGTCCCGGTAGCGCTCGTACCCGCGGATGCCTTCGTAGTCGTCGACGAGGTCACCGCAGCCGTAGAGGATGAGCCCGTCCCGGTACACCTCCAGCGGGCGCGGGTGATGCGAGGAGTGTCCGTGCACGACGTCCACGCCCTCGTCGAGGAGCGTATGGGCGAAGCGGACCTCGGAACGAGAGACGGCGTAACCCCAGTTGGGCCCCCAGTGGATCGAGGCGACCACGATGTCCCCGGGCCGCCTGACCTGCCGCAGACGGCCGGTGAACGCCGCCGCCGCGGCCGCCGAAGGCTCCGCGACGACGTCGACACCGGCCCGCTGCCCGGTGGCCGCCCAGTCCGTCGGGATCCCACTGGACGGCATCCCGAAGGAGAAGACCAGCACGCGTGCGTCCGCCCCCAGGGGCACGATGGCCGGCCGTCTCGCCCGCACCTCGTCCCGGCCGGCCCCCGCGGTTCGCAGCCCCGCCTCCGCCAGGGAGTCGAGCGTCTCGTGGAGCCCGCGCGGGCCGAAGTCCAGCACATGGTTGTTGGCCAGCGCGCAGACGTCCGGGCGGGCCGCGGCCAGGCACGGCAGGTTGGCCGGGCTCATCCGGTAATGGACGTGCTTGCCGGGCGCGAAGTCCCCGTCACCGGTGACGGCGGTCTCCAGATTGACCAGGCGAATGTCGGGTGCGACGGCGTCCAGGACGGTCAGTGCCTCGCCCCAGGGCCAGCGGAAGTCGACCGGCCGTGGGATCGGGCCGTTCGCCGCCTCTGCCAGGTCCACGTAGGCCCGGGCGTCGCGAAGGTGTTCCTCTCGCAGCTCCGGGTCGGCGGGGTGGGAGAGAATCTGATCGACGCCCCGGCCGAGCATCACGTCCCCGCCGAGGAACAGCGTGACCACGCCCTCGTGCACCCTCTCAAGGTAGACGCCCTCGTGCACCCTCCCAAGTCAGAGCCGTCAGGGGCGGCGCGCGAAGGCGGGTGCGGCGGGTACGTCAGGTGCTCGCACGGCGTGGTACGCGGAGGCAGCGCGGCCTGCCGAACGGCTTCGCTGGGCCGCGCGCGGTGGCGGCCGCCCCTGGTTCCGGCACCCGAGGACCGGACGACGAGCCCCCTGTCCGGTCCGTGGAGGTCGGCCCACCTGCCGCAGTCCTCCAGCGAGCGGCCCGCCGCCGCCTCGGCAGGCCTGCCGGGGAGACGGGGGACGCAGGCATGGCAGAGCCTTCGCACCGAGGTCAGGCTGCGATGCGAAGGCTCCGAGGGCAGAACAGTCCCCGGTAGTGCTGCACGTGTCCTGGGGCTTCAGTCGTCACTGTCGCCCCGGTATCGCGCCGGCTTGCCGGGGGCCTGAACCACATCCCGTCCGAGTGCGCTCCGCCGGTTGGACGTCCTGGCCGGCTTTGCGGCTCTTCCGGTTTGTGGGCTGTTAACCATCATGCTTCCCAAAATGCACAAGTCAATAGATTTAGGGCATAAGTATGTGAAAACCTCGCATGGGCGGACTGACCGGGCAGAACATCGCTTCCCTCCTCCGCCCGACCGCCGTGCGGAACCCTCCGCATACCGAGTCGTGTCCCCTCACCCTCTGGCCGCGCCGTCTTCGGTCACTCCCCCCACGGAGATCACCCATGGCTGTCCCGCGACAGGACGCGCGAACGGGCGGCCGACGGTGGCCGTCGACACCCCGTCCGGGCGGGGCGGACCGTCCGGCCGCTGCGCTGCCGGATCACTCTCGACCGGGCCGGGGGTTCGCGCTGTCGTCGGCTGGACCGACCGGTCCCATGAAGGTCCGTTCGGCCCTGTCGGCGTGCCGTCCCTGTGCGCACGATGTCGGCAGGACTCGATCCCGCCGGGCGGACAGCCCCGGATCGGGCCCGAAGGAGTACAGCAGCGGAGGTGGTCGCGGTGGCCACGGCTCCCCGGCGCCGGTCTCGCGGTCCGTCGAAGACGAGGCCGGACGGGCGTTCGGGCCCCAGCGCGGACCCGCGGGGCGCGCGGGAACCGGCTGCCTCCGCACTCGGGTAGAACGAGAAAGGCTGAAGACGCCATGGTCCAGACATCGTGGACGACAGAAGGTGTGTTCACCGGGCAGGGGGGCGTCCGTACCGACGAGGCCGGGATCGTCAGCGGGGAGATGACCGTGCACACCGCGTGGAAGGGCGGGCAGGCCGATGTGAAGATCCAGTACAGCGGCACCTCCCAGTGGTTCACCCTCAGCGGCAGTCCGGTGCCGTGCACTTCTCAGCAGGACAGCCGGACCCTGCACCAGGAGGTGGTGGAGGCCGTACGAACCGGCGGTGGCACCGCTCTCCGTAGGCACAGCCCTGTCTGAGCGGTGACGGTGGATCAGGCGCGGAACAGGTGGCGGCCGATCGCGGGAGCATGCCCGCACTCGGCCGCAGGTCCCGTGAGGACGCCCGGACCGGTTCGTGGCGGACGGGCGATCGCAGGCGCGGTGCCGGCCGGGCACCGGCCGGTCCGGCCCGTGGTCACTCACACGCCCCTCAGCGGTCCCCCTCGTCGCCCTCCTGGCCGGCACGGCCGGCCGTGCTGTCTGCGGCCGGCTCCCCGTGGTGTCGGCGGAAGAGCGGCAGCCGGTCGGCCTCCCACGGGCGTACGGCGGTCAGCGCACGCTGGACCGCGCACTCCAGCGCACCGCTCGTGTCGACCGGCACGGCGTCGGGCCACGGGGCTTCCCTCGCGGCCATGGCGCGGGCGATGCCGGGACCGGCGTCGGACGCGCCGGGTGCGCGCGTGCTCAGCCGGGCCGCCGCCATTCCGTCCGGAACGCGGCAGTGCAGGGCCACCAGATCGGCGCTCGCACGCTCGGCCACCCGCATGGCCGCTTCCCGCTGCCCGGCCTCGGACCAGGTGGCGTCCAGCACGACGGTCTCGCCCAGGGACAGCAGGACGGCCGCGCGTTCGAGCAGGGCGGCATAGGTTCTGGCCGTCCACTCGGGCGTGTACAGCCCCTGGCCGTAGCCGGCCGCCGCGGACTGCTCGGCGGGGAGGCCGGCCAGCTCCTTGCGGATGCGGTCACTGCTCAGCAAGGTGACACCCAGCCGGTCGGCCAGTGCTCCGGAGAGGGTGGACTTCCCGCTGCCCGGGAGCCCGCCGACGAGGCAGAGACTGACGCCCGCCGAGCGCAGGTGGCTCAGTGCCATGGCGGCCAGCCGCCGCGCGGCCGCTTCCGAACCGGGCGCTCCCTGACCGGCCTGGATCATCGAGACCTTGGCCCGGACGAAGGCACGGTAGGCAACGTAGTGGTGCCACAGGGACGGGGGCGCCGGGTCGGCGGAGTACCGGCAGTACTGAGCGAGGAAGTACGCCGCGGCCTGCGGGGCGCCGAGCCGTTCGAGGTCCATCGCGAGGAAGGCGGCGTCGTCCAGGCCGTCGACATGGCGGAGTCGGTCGTCGAACTCCAGGCAGTCAAGGACACGAGGTCCGTCGTCGAGGCAGAAGATGTCCTCGGCGAGCATGTCTCCGTGGCCGTCGACCACCCGCCCCTGCTCGATGCGGGTGTCGAACAGCCGCCTTCGTCCGGCGAGAAACCGGCGCACCAGCCGTTCGGTGTCGCACTCGGGCCCGGACCCGTCGGCGGCCAGTGCGCGGACCTGGGCGAAGCTCGCCTCCCACCGTGCCGACAGCGCGTCCCGCGTGCCCTGCGCGTCCACGTCGGGGCCGCGCGGCGCGGCCGCGTGCCACATGGCCAGGTGCCGGGCCACGGTGCGGAGAACGCCGTCCACGACGGCTCCTTCCCGGACCAGGTGGGAGAGGCGCCGGTCCTCGGGCATGCGGCGCATCACCACGAGCGGTTCGGGGATCTCCGTGCCGGGACCGCGGAACTCGCCCAGCCCCAGGTAGACGTCGGGGGCGAACCGGCTGTTGAGGGAGACCTCACGCTCGCAGGCCGTCCGGCGGGCGGTGACCGTGGTGTAGTCCAGAAATCCGAGATCGACCGGCTTCTTGACCTTGTAGGCCCGGTCGCCGACGAAGAACAGCGTCGCCGTGTGGGTCTCGCACACCCCGGCGCGCGCCGGTCCCCCGCCGTGCGGGGGTGCGGGGCGAACGGCGGTCGCCTCCGGCTGCCGCACCGACCACTGCGGTGTCCTGCCGCTGCCGGGCTCAGTCATGAGGAACGACGGCGACGGGGCAGCGTCCGTGATGGATGGCGGCCTGCGCCACGGGCCCCAGGTGGGGTGCGGGTCCGTGATGATGCCGGCGTCGGCCCACCACCAGCACCGAGGCTCCCTCGGCGACCGCCACGACCGCCTTGGCGGGACTCTCCAGCCGGACGCTCTCGGTCACCTCCACCCGCGGGTATTTCTCCCGCCACGGGCGCAGCGCGGCGTGCAACTCCCCGTGGGCCTCGCGCGTCATCCGCTCGCCGATCTCCTGGTCCACACCCCAGGGCAGCCGTGCGTGGAGCGGCACGCTGCGGCCGTGGACGGCCAGGAGAGGAACGCCCCTGGCCGCGGCCGTGTGGAGGGCGAAGTCCAGCAGCTCGTCCGGGGAACCGTTCAGTTTCAGGCCCACGACGACACGGCCCGGGACGGCTCGGGGCGCTTCCTCCTGCGGTGGCTCGGCACGGACCAGTACCACCGGGTGCTCGGCCCGGGCGACGACAGGCATGCTGATGTCTCCCAGGAAGTAGCTCTGCACCGACTCCAGACCGCGTGAGCCGAGTACCGTGATCTCCGACTCCGACGCCGCCCTCAGCAAGGCGTTCTGGGCATCGTCGGCGACCAGGCTCCCGACGACGGTCAGCGCCGGGTGGCGTGCTTGGAGCTCCGTCTGCGCGGAGTGGACAAGACGCTTCGCCCAGTAGTTCTGGTCGAATTCCGCGGGAACGTGGGCCGGTTCCGGTGCCAGCATCGGCCACGCGTGCAGCAGGCGCAGGGTGAGCTTGCGGTTCTCCGCCTCGTCGGCGGCCCAGCGGGCGGCGGCGAGGCTCTCGGCTGAGCCGTCGAGTCCCACGGTGACGACTGGGTCCATGGCGGCGGCCTCCGTTCCGTAGGGAGCTGCAGACAGTTGCGAACGGGTCTGGTCCGATCGAGCGGACGGTCCGGACGTCGCCCGGGTGCCGAGTACGGTTCTCCCTTCGAGGATCCCCCCGAGCTCCCCCCTGCCGCACGCGGAGTGCGGACGCAGGGCCTGTGGTCCGGAGCGGAAGAAGGCACGGCTGCCTCCATGCCGGCCCCGGTGCAGCGGGGGCAGGGCCCCCGCATGGGGCGGTGCGGGCCTTCCGGGCGTGTCGTCACGTCTCGCCACGTGCCGTGGGCGAAGAGCGGCCGGTGGCGGTCCTGCGGCGCACGGGGACGGACCGGGCCGCCGGTCTCACGGTGCGCGACCGGCCCGTGCCGGCCGGAAAAGCCGTTCGCCGTACCGGGCTGACGCGGCTGACCGTGCGGGTGCGCTGTCTCGTCCGCACCACGAGGACCTCGCCGGGCGCCGGGCAGGCCGCCCTGAACCGGGCCCGCGGGTGGTGCGCGCCCGCGGCGAGAGGTCCGCCGCCGGACGCCCGGCGGCACCAGGCGTCCGGCGGGCCGCCTCGGACACCGTCGTTGTCCGGTGGCGGATCCGGTTCGGGGGTGTGGAAGCTGCTCTCCGCCGTCCGTCTTCCCGGCGGCACGGCGCACTCGCCGGCGGTCCGCCGGGGTCAGGACGGGCAGCGGGAGCCGGCGGCCACCAGGCCGCTCTCCCCCACCCGCCGAGGTCCGCTGCGTGAGCGCACGCCGGACTGCGGCCCCGCGGCCACAGCGTGCGACCACGACCTGTTCGGCCGGTGGAGCCCGCGCGCCTCAGGGAGGTGGAGGCGCGCGGGCGGCTCGGTGTCCGCACCGGCCCGCTCAGTCGGTCCGGTGGGTCTCGTCACCGGCGGTGCGGTAGGACAGGCCGTGGCCTGCCGGGAAGAGCGGGTCACCCGTGTCGTTCGGCACGTCTTCCCGCGATGCCTCCACCGAGCGCATCGAGGAGGGCATCTCCGCCGGCAGGCGCCCGCCGGGTGAGGCGTCGCCGAACAGCAGCCCCAGCAGGGCCTCGTCCGTGATCCCGAACTCGGCCACCGTCGCGGCCGCGGCGGCGGTGATCTCGGGGATGACCGCGGGCCGGTCGAGATGGACGACCACCACGGACGGCACTTCGTGCAGTTCGCCGGCCAGACGTGCGCTGCGCTCGGCAGGAAGGTCCAACCGGCCCTGGTGGAAGGCGCTTTCGTAGTCGATTCCGGTGTGCCGTTCCTCGTACGGCGCCTGGAGCCTGATCAACGCCACCTCCGCATCGGCCCGTTCGGCCACGACTTCGCCGTAGGGGGCCGCGGCGGCAGGATCGACGCCGGTCAGGTGAAGCCGGGTTCCGCGGGCGAGCGGAAGCACCGGCCGGGCGGGGGCGCCGTTCGTCAGCAGGACGGCAGCCCGCTGCTGGGCCCGGACGCCCGCGGCGGCGAAATCCGCTCGTCCGACGGTGCGTTCGGCCTCGTCCGGATCGACGTAGGGATGGTCGAACAGGCCGAGCCGGAACTTCTGGCGCAGGATGCGCCGTGCGGAGACGTCGAGGCGCTTTTCCTCCACCCGGCCGGACTCGACCAGTTCGACGACGAGTTCCGGGCAGAACTCGCCGCCCAGTTGGTCCACGCCCGCGGCGAGGATCTGGTGTACGCGGTCGATGCGGCTCAGTTCCTCCGCACCCCAGCAGCGGGCCGGCCAGCGGGTTCCGCCCACCCGGACGTCGGTCACGAGGCCCCAGTCCGAGCAGACCACCCCGTCGTAGCCGTACCGCTCGCGCAGCCAGCCGGTCACGACGTCGCGGTTGAACCCGAAACCCACCTGAGCCACGCCGAGTCCGACCGGGACGGCGTAGTACGGCATCACCGCTGCGGTCCCGGCGGCGAAGGCCGCCTCGAAGGGCAGCAGATGCTGCTCGGAGTTGCCTCCCGGGTAGACCTGTTCACGGCCGTACGGGAAGTGCGCGTCCTCGCCGCGCAGTTGGGGGCCGGCTCCCGGGAAGTGCTTGGTCATGCAGGCCACACTGTCGGGACCGAGCCGCTCGCCCTGCATGCCGCGGACGTACGCGGCGACGAGTTCGGCGGCGCGTTCGGCGTCGGCGCCGAAGGTGCCCACGCCACGGGACCAGCGCGGCTCGGTGGCGAGGTCGGCCTGCGGATGCAGGGCCATCCTGATGCCGACGGCGAGGTACTCCCGGCGTACGACATCGGCGAACTCCGCCACCAGGGCCGGGTCCGCGCAAGCCGCCAGGCCGAGCGGCTCGGGCCAGCGGGAGAACGTGGTCGTCGTGATGGCGGTGGCCGGGTTGTCGGTGAAGCCGTGGACCGGGTCGCTGGACAGCGTCACCGGGATGCCGAGCCGTGTCTCGGCCGCCAGCCCTTGCAGCCGGTTGTGCCATTCCGCGTAGGCACGGGGGGCCATGCGCGGAGCGGCGTTGAAGTGGTTGATGTGCTTGGCGGTCACCAGGGTCGACGTGGACAGGACGTCGCGCGGGATGTCGTCGCAGTCGGGGGACGGCTCGTGCAGACCCGACGTCGTGGACCGCACCATGGTGTGGAACATCAGCCCGGCCTTCTCCGCGAGGGTCATCCGGGCCAGCAGGTCCTCCACCCGCCGGTCGACGCTCTCGCGCGGGTCCTCGTAGACCTCCGGGCTACCGGTGCCGGCCAGGTCTCGGAAGACTATGCCGTCCCGGCGGGCCAGGTGCGGGTCGAGGTCCTCTCGTGCCGTGGTCATGCGGCACCTTCGGCCAGGACGGGGGCGGCGGGCAGGGCGTTGGCGTGAGCCACTCGTCCGAGCCAGTGGGCGCTGGGCTTGACGGTGCGGGCGAAGGTGGTGCGGTCCACCGCGATCAGTCCGAAGGTGGGCGTGTACCGGCCCCATTCGTAGTTGTCCAGGGCGCTCCAGTGCAGGTAGCCATGGACGGTGACGCCGTCGGCGATGGCCCGGTGAAGGTGGCCGAGGGCCTCGGCCGTGTAGTCGATCCGTCGGTTGTCGTCGGAGGTTGCTATGCCGTTCTCGGTGACGATGACCGGCACGTGGTCGGTGACCTCCCAGGCGTTGCGCACGCCGATGGCCAACGCCTCGGGGAAGTACTCCCACCCGGTCAGCGTCTTCTCCACGCCCTCGCGCGGCGGCAGCGCGCCCTCCCGTCCGACGAACGTACGGGTGTAGGCCTGCACGCCGACGAAGTCGTCGCCGCGGGAGGCCTCGAGGAAGAACTCCTCCAGCGGATAGCTGTAGACGCGAGCCTGTTCCTCGCACCCGGGTTCGGCGTGGATGGCCTGGGTGGCGACCGACCAGCCGGACCTGACGCCCTCCGCCGAGAGGACCTCGCGGGAGAGACGGTGGGCGCGCACGAGTTCCTCGGACACCTGTCGGCTCGGGCGGGCCAGGCCGTGCGCGACCAGGTTGGCGCCGCCCTCCTCCGCTCCGGCTCCGCAGGCGATGATGTTCGGCTCGTTGATGGTGCACACCCAGGGCACTCCCTCACGCACCACGGGCAGCACCGTCTCGGTGAACCGGGCGAACAACTCGGCCGCCTTCGGGGCCCGCCACCATCCGTCTGCGTGCATCCAACGGGGCACCGTGAAGTGGTTGAGGGTGACCATCGGCGTCAGGCCCGCCTCGTGGCAGGCGTCGACCATCCGGCGGTAGTGATCGACCTCGGCGCGCGAGACGACGCCCGGTTCGGGTTCGATGCGGCTCCATTCCAGGCTGAAGCGGTAGGTGTCCAGTCCGGTGCCGGCCAGCAGGGCGATGTCCTCACGGTAGCGGTGGTAGCTGTCGCAGGCGTCTCCGCTGGGTTCGGGGACGGTGGTGCCGGCTGCGTACTCGCGCTGCCAGTAGTCGCTGTTGACGTTGTTGCCCTCCGTCTGGTGGCCCGCGGTGGCGGCCCCCCAGAAGAAACCGGGCGGGAAGGCGAGTGACTCGGGACGATGCATCGTCGGGCGTCCTGTTCGGTCGTGGAGACGGGGGATGGAGCCGGCGGAAGGGACGGAAGAGCCGAGCGGTGAAGGACCCGCTCGCGCGCCGCGCGGGTGGGCCGGAGCACTACTTGATGCCGGTCGCGGCGAGGCCCTGCACGAACCAGCGCTGCAGCAGCACGAAGACCAGCACGATCGGCGTGATCACCATCACCGAGCCGGCCAGCAGGAGGCCGTACTGGGCGGCCTGCGGACCCGTCGAGTACAGCGACAGCGCGACGGGCAGGGTGTACTTGTCCTGGCTCTGGGCCACCACGAGCGGCCAGAGGAAGTTGTTCCAGGAACTCAGGAACGTCAGAATGCCGAGCGTGGCCAAGGGCGGTCCGCACAGCGGGAGCACGATCCTGGCGAAGATCCGCAGCTCGCCGGCGCCGTCGATGCGCGCGGCCTCGATCAGCGAGTCCGGCACCGACCTGATGAACTGCCTCATCAGGAAGACGCCGAGGGGGGAAGCCAGGTACGGCAGGATGAGCCCCGGATAGGTGTTGATCATGTGGAGCTTGCCGACGAGGACGAACAGCGGCACGAACGTCACCGTGCCCGGCACCATCAGCATGGTCATCACCAGCAGGAACAACGTCCGCTTGCCCGGGAATTCGAGTTTCGCGAGGACGTAGCCGACCATCGAGCAGAAGACCAGGTTCCCGGCGACCGTCACGAGGGCGACCAGGAGGCTGTTCTCGAAGTAGCTGCCGATGTGCAGGCCGCTGAACCAGAACCGGTAGTTGCCCAGCGTGGGCGAACGGGGCAGCCAGCCGTCGGGGTCGCGCAGGATCTCGCCCTGCGACTTGAACGATCCCAGCACCATCCACGCGAACGGCATCAGCGTCAGGCACACGGCGACGACGAGGAGGACGTAGGTCAGCCACTGGCCGCGGGAGACCGTGGAGCGGCGCCCGGGCTCACGGTCGGGACGCGGGTTCTTTCCGGGGCGCCGTACGGGCGGACGGGAGAGTGTCGTGGTCATCGGCTCAGTCCTTCGCGCGCAGTGAGCGGAACTGGACGAGGCTCAGCAGCGCCACGGCGACGAACAGGACGTAGCTCGCGGCGGACGCCTGGCCGTAGTTGCCGAAGCCGAACTCCTTGAACGTGTAGTACGTCGCGGAGACCGTGGAGTCGAGCGGACCCCCCTGGGTCATCACGAAGGGCTCCTCGAAGAACTGGAGGTAGCCCACCGAGAGCATGACCGCTCCGAGCAGCAGGGCCGGGCGCAGCAGAGGCAGGGTCACTGCGGTGAAACGGCGCAGGGGGCCGGCGCCGTCGATGGCGGCGGCTTCGTGGAGTTCGTGCGGCACGTTCTGCAGACCCGCCAGGAAGATGATCATCAAGGTGCCCATGTTGCGCCAGGCGGCCATCGCGATCAGCGACGGCATGGCCCAGGTGGTGCTGTGCAGCCAGTCGGGTCCGCGGACGCCCAGGTACCCGAGCAACGTGTTGACCAGGCCGTCCGGTTGCAGCACGTAGCGCCAGACCACCGCGACGGCCACGATGCTGGTCACCACGGGCGTGTAGAAGCCGAGCCGGAAGACGGTGCGGAATCGGGTGATGCCGTTGTTGAGGGCGACGGCCAGGACCAGCGCCACGACCATCGTCAAGGGGATCCCGACCACGACGAAGTAGCCGGTGTTGAGCAGCGCCCGGCGGAAACCGGGGTCCTCGAAGAGCCGGACGTACTGGTGGAGGCCGACGAAGTCCACCTGGGTGGGCGTCTGCACGTCGCTGCTGCGGAAGTCGGTGAACGACATCAGGAACGACGAGATCAGCGGCAGCAGCATGAAGACGCCGAACACCGCGACGAACGGCAGCGCGAACATCCAGGCGACGACCGCCTGACGGCGTGCGGCCGGGCTGGTCCGGCGCCGGGCCGGGCCGGGGTGCGGCTCCCCTGCCCGGGGAGCGTGGAAGGGCAGCTGGGCCATGCGGTCAGCTCCCGGACCCGATTGCGGCGGCCTCCGACTGAAGGGTCCGCATGGCCTTCGCGGGCGCGAGTCCGGCGGTGGTGACACGCTCCATCTGGGCGTCTCCCGCCGCCTGCACCTGTGCCCACTGAGGAGTGTCGGGCGGAGAGTTCACGTCCTTGAGCTGCCGGCCGAACACCGCCAGTTTGGTGTCGTGAGCCAGTGCCGGGGCCTTCCAGGCACTCTGCACCGAAGGCAGGTCGCCGGTCATCCGGTACCACTCGGCCTGGGTGTCGGGTCGGGACAGGAACTGCAGGACCTTCCACGCGGCGGTGGGGTTCTTGGACTTCTTGAAGACGGCGAGGTCGCCGCCCCCGACGAAGGACGTGTGGGAGACCCGGCCCGGCACGACGGCGGTGGCGTACCTGTCCCCGAAGCCGGCGCCCCCGGCCTGGTTCAGCTGGCCCACTTCGTAGGAACCGCCGATGAACATCGGGACCTCGCCCTTGACGAACGTCGACTCGACGGCTCCGGTGTCCGTGCTGGGAGTCCGGTCCGCCACACCCTCGGTGAAGTAGCTGCGGTAGTAGGAGACGGCCTCTCGCATCTGCGGGGTGTCGAGGGTCCAGCGGCCGTCGTCGGCCGTGGTCAGGCGTGCCCCGTTGGACCAGGCGAAGGGGAGGAAGGCCTGGAAGTCCTTCGGGGGGAGGCCGATGCCGTACTTCGCCCCGGCCTTGCTCTGCAGCGCCTTGGCGAGCCTCTTCAGGTCGTCCCAGTTCTGCGGGGCGGAGGTGAAGCCCGCCTTGCGGGCGAGGTCGGTCCGGTAGTAGAGCACCGGGGTGTCGACGTACCAGGGGATGCCCAGCGCCGCGCCCTCCACCTCGGTCGAGGCGAGGGATCCGGAGTAGAAGCCGGTGGCCCCGAAGTTGGCGGGGACGGCGGCGAAGGCGTCCGCCCTGCCGAACTCACCCATCCATGTGGTGCCGATCTGGCCGATGTCCGGGGTGGCTCCCGCCGCAATGGCCGACTGGTACTTGTCGTGGGCACTGCCCCAGGGGGTCGCCGTCACCTTCACCGTGACGTCCGGGTTCTTCGCCTCGAACTTCTTCAGCAGGGCGGGCAGTTGGTCGGCCTCGGCGCCCTGGGCCCATATCGTGACGGTTCCCTTGGCCGCCCCCGCCTCCAGGGTGCTGACGGCCTGGGGAGATCCCTTCTGAGCGCTGCGGCCGCAGCCGGTCAGTGCCAGCCCTCCACAGACAGCGATCGCCAGCATCACTCGGCTCCGTGGCATCGCGCGCCTCCTTCTTGCTTTTCCTCATGGGTCCCGTGTGTGTTCCGCACCCGGCTTTCGCAGGTGGTCGCGGCGCTCGGCGGACGGTGCCCCGACCGGCCGTTCCGTTCCGTGCGACACGTCGGAACGGGTGCGGATTTAAGCGCTTAGATTTCCAGGCGCGTGCCGATGCTAAGCGCATAGATTTCGGACTGGCAAGAGCCCGGCCGAAAGGGATCGCCACGTCGGGGAGATGGGCCAGCCGCGGCGCCGGGAACCCGCCCCCCGAGCCGGGGACGGACGAGCCGGCGACGCGATCCGGATCCCGCACGGGCAGGACGAGCACCGCCGGGCCCGCAACGAAACGCGCACGCGGGAAGACCCGCACCGAGGAACGCCACCGCGCGAGCCGCGAACGGACCGAACCCCTGGCCGGGAGTCCGGACACCCCTTGCCCCGCGGCACACAGGACCCCCGGTCCCCGGCACAGGCCGGTACCCGCCGGCCCGGAACGGCAGGGTCCGCGGTCCCGCAGCGGACTGGACCGGCGGCCCGAGACCGACGCCGCCGGCAGCACGGGAAGGCGAACAGGCTCCGCCCGCCGGGGCGGACCGGCCCTGCCCCTCAGTGCGCCCAGCGGGAGGACCGCGGCGGGCAGCCGCAGCTTTCGCGGAGTACCAGTCGCACCGGCAGCTCCCGCACTTCCGGGGCGCGCCCGGGCTCCTCGATCGAGGCGGCGAGGATCTCGACCACGGCCTTGCCCATCTCCACCATCGGCTGCTGCACGGTCGTCAGCGCGGGCCGCACGATCCGCCCCGCGGCGATGCCGTCGAATCCGGTCACGGCGACCGTCCCGGGCACGTCGACGCCGCGGTCGTTCAGAATCTCCATGATGTCGAGGGCCACGTCGTCGGTGGCACACACGAAAGCCTCGGGAAGTTCCAGATCGACGGGCAGTTCCACCGCCGCACGCCCCCGCGCGTCGGTCCGCGTGCCGGGCACGAGCGGTTTGCGCGGAACCCGCAACCGCGCGGCGCGCAGCGCGTCCCGGAAGCCGTCGAAGCGGGCCCGTGCCTCGGCGGGGTTGAGCCCACCGACGAACATCAGGTCCCGGCAGCCGTGGTCGCGCACCAGATGCTCGGTGATCGCGCGCACGCCGCCGCGATTGTCCACGGTGACATGGCTGAGCCGGTCGTCCGCCGGTGGTTCCGACACGGAGACGACCGGGATGCGCCCCGCGATGTGCTCCAGCGCCGCAGGCGGCAGGGTCTGGGGAAAGACGGCCAGGCCGTCCACCCGGCCGGCGACGTCGGTCACGAAGGACACCGGATTGGCGTGACTCGGTCCGCCGATCATCACCGCGTACCCGCGTTCCCAGCTGGCGATCTCCATGCCGCGGCGAACCTCGTCGGCGTAGAGCGGGAAGTCCCGGCACATCTCGTCCGGCGCCTCTCGTACCACCGGGACCGGCTCCCCGGGGCGGGGCGCACCGAGGGGCGGCGCCGCCGGCCGGGCTTCGATCAGGTAGTCGTAGGAGAACAGGCCCAGCGCCCGGGTGCGGCCGTCGGCGAGCCCTCGCGCGCTGGCCGACGGTACGTACTGCAGTTCACGGGCGGCCACGTGGACCAGGTCGCGCGTGGACTCCTTGACCTTGTCCGGGCGCCGGAACGTCATCGAGACGGTGGCGATCGACACGCCTGCTCGTTCCGCCACGTCGTAGACCGTAGCCGGCTTGGTCACCGAGCCCCCTCGTCACTGGCCGGACCGCGATTTATGCGCTTTGATTTCGCACTCCAACCTTACACACCGTCTCCCGCGACCCGGGCGGATCACCTGCGGGGACCTCGCCCAAGGGGGAACGGCCCGTGCGCGCGCGGCGCCGCGGCCGGCGGGCCGCAGCCCCCTCTTCCTCCGTCACGAGTCTTGGCAGCAGCCTCCGTCACGAGTCTTGGCAGCGGCGAATCTAAGCGCTTAAAGTCATCCGCGATCCGGCCGACCTAAGCGCTTAGATACATGGTCCGGTCGGCCGTTCCAGCCTTCCTGCCCACCCATGAGGAGGTGGCTCGTGAGAACCCTTGGATCCGGATTCCTCGCCGCACTGCTCACCCTGCTGGTCGGGGCCGGCCCGGCCCTCGGCACCGCGCAGGCCGCATCGGACACGCACGGAGTGCCGCACGCAGCGGTGGCCCGCTCGGCGGACGACGGCGGGGTGTCGCTGACTCCCTACGACCCCTCGCACTACACGGACCTGTACGCCGATCCCGACGGACCCGTCACCGGCTCGACCTACATCTTCGACCCCGCCGCCGACTTCCGGGACCGCGTCGCCAGGGACTTCACGCATATGCGCGACGACCAGGGCATCAACACCATCGGCTTCTACAACCTCGTGCAGATGACGGACGCCGACCGTGACATCCTCTTCGACCAGCTCGAGACGGACCGTCAGAAGGCCGTGGTCCGCATCGAGTGGTACGACTCCGCGACCTTCGACTTCGACGCCGGCGACCCGGCGCACACCGACGCCGAGAGCGTCCTGCACTACTACGGCAGCGACGACCCGGCGCACGGCTACACCTCCCTGTTCGACTACCTGATCCGCGCCCACCGGCTCGGCGACATCGCCTATTTCGCGCTCAACATGCCCGTCGACGACGGGACCGTGGCGGGGCATTTCGTCACCTCTCAGTACTCCGACGGACGCGGGAACCCCGCCTGGGCCGCGAGCCAGGCGCCGTACGCCGACTACCTGATCTCCCGTCTGCGAGGCATCCTCGGCGCCGGAGCCGAGCTGTACCTGAGCGTCTTCTACGGCTGGGACCAGAGCTACCCGACGCCGTCCTACGCCGGCATCGCGCACCCCGCCGACGGCTACTTCTTCAACAACTACAGCTATCCCGCCGCCGAGCCGCCGGACGAGAACGCCACCACCTCGCGGCGGATCAACCAGCCGCGCCTGCAGCGTGCGATGGACCTGATGATGAGCCAGTACCCGACGCAGCCCAAAGTCATCGAGTACGGGTTTCACACGGTCGACTACAACAACGGTGTGATCCCCGCGCAGACGGCCGGGCTCGTCACCTCCCTCGCCGCCAAGCGGCTGGCACTGCCCGAGACGACCGCCTACTACCGCGACGGTTCCTCGGCAGGACGGCAGTTCAACGTCCGCGGCACGCTCTACTTCGCCCAGAATCTCTACAAGGAGGAAGGAGACCCCGCCGCCTGGATGGACTGGACGCTGGACTATCCGGCGACCGGCACCGTCCAGGCGGAGAACGTGCGCGCCGTGCGCTACTACCGTGACGGCACGAGCCTTGCCGCTCCCGAGGTCGGCGACTCCTCCGCCTCCGGTGGAAAGGCGGTGCTCCTCGCCGGCCCCGGCCGGGCCCTGGCCTTCTACGACCTGGGCGACGCGTCGGTCGTCCAGATGCGCTACCGCTCCGACCGTGCGGCCACGGTGCGTATGTCTGCCTCGGGCGCCGCGGCCCGGACACTCCGCCTGCCCGCCTCGCACACCTGGCGGGTCGTGTCAGTCCCCCTCGACGTACCGTTCCAGGGCTCGGTCCGGCTCACCCAGGTCCGCGGGCGCGACACGGTCGTCGACTGGCTGCGGCCGCTGGCCGACTACGAGGCGGTCACGGCCGCCGGTCACGGCACCACGCCCACTGCCGACGGTTCGGCCCTCGTGCTCCCCGCCGGCCGGGCTTCCTCCGCCACTTTCCGGCAGGTGCACGGCGGCAGCCGGGTGACCCTGCACTACGCCACGACCGAGGCCACGGACGTGGTGCTGGCCGTAGGCGGCACGGCCCATCCGGTGCACCTGCCCGCGACCGCCGGTCCGGGAGTGTTCGCGGACCGTGTTCTCACCGTTGATGTGCCGAGCGGCGCACGGGTGGTCGTCGAGCGCGCCGCCCGCGGGCCGGGCGCCGCTGGTCTCACCCTCGGGCACCTCGCGGTCGACGGCCAGTACGAGGCGGAGGCCCAGAGCGGCCTGTACAACGGCGCCCACGCCGTGGCCGACCCACGCGCCTCCGCGGGCGGGGTGGCCACCTCCTTCGACGTGGTGGGAGCCTCCGTCGTGGTTCCCAAGACGATCGGCGGGGACGCCGTGACCTTCCGGTACCGCAGTACGCGGAACGCGCGCATGACACTCATCCTCGGCGGGAGGACCACGTCGATCGCCTTCCCCGACTCCCGGGGTTCGCTGGCCACGGTTTCGTCCCGGGTCGACGTGCCCCCGCAGGGGACGCTCATTCTGCAGCGTAACGGCGACGACAGCGCGCTCGGACTCGACCTGGACTGGGTGAAGGTGTCCGGCTGAGACATGTCGCGGAAGTGAACGCGCCGGCGCACGTCCCTCCGCCGGCTCCGACCGAGCGGCCCGCGAACCGATGACCGGTTCGAAGCACGGCTCCGCCCGACCGACGGCGCGGCGACGGTTCCCCAACGGGTCGGCCCCGTAAGGAGACTGTCGAGCGGGCCGTGCGGCGGCCGTCGGACTCCGGCGTCCGCTCGGTGAGCCTGTCACAGGGGATACGCCCCGCGGAGGTCGCCGAGGGGACGCTCCCGTGGACGCCCGCGCAGGAGAAGGGGGGAGAAGGGGGGAGAAGGGCGCTGCCGGACGGGGGTCTGCCACGGACCGGTCGGGCGAGGCGCCGGGGAAACGCTCGGGCGGTGGCGTGGTGCGGTGTGCGCGACGCCGCCGCCGAGGGCGTCCCGGCGGCGGGCCGCCGCGAACCCGGCGTCGCTCTCGGTCGCCGCGTCGCGCCCGACCACGCGTGGCGCCCGCACCGCTCCGAAGCCGCGCTCCGCCTCGCGACGACCGGCCTGACGGATCACGACCCTACCGGCCGGTCCCGGCCGGGACCGGCGTGACAGCTGCCGTGGCCCACCCTCGGTCGGCGAAGTGAGCGCCCGGTACGGAAACCAGTCCGCCGCACGGTGCGACCGGGCGGGGACTCTCAGTCCTCATCCCGGGCATGGGAGGCCGTCTGGGAGAAGCCGCCGTGCCAGGCCGCCTTCGCGCCCGAGTCGCCGATGCGGTACACGTCCACCACGGCACCCGCCGCCACGGCCACCGAGAGAACCACCGCCGCCACGCGTATCGGCACAGCGGACCGGATGGCCGCGCCCGCGGCGTCCGCCCGGGGCCCGGTGGCGCGGGAACCCCACCAGACCAGCGACGCCAGGAGGAACAAGCCGGCGGCCCACGGAAGGAGACCGTCTCCGAGTTCGGCGTGCCGTTCCACCAAGGCGTTGTCCGTGACATGCCGTTCCAGCCATTCACCGGCGCTCGTCGTGAGCGGCACGCTGACCAGCGAGACGAGAGCAAGGAGTGGCAGTGCTACGCCCATGCGTCGGGCGGCTCGCCGGGAGATCGCCGCGGCCACGAGCGCCACCGCGGTCAGCGGGACGAGCACCACGACGAGATGCACGAGGAGGACGTGCGCCGGCAGGCCGTTGATCAGTGTCATGAAGAGGGTCCTCGGATGAGATGTTCACAAGCGGGTACGAACGCGCGTCAGCGTTGCACAGGAACCTCTCAGTCACCTCTGAGGCGAGCGGGTCCCCCTGATCCCGCCGGAGAGCCGCTCTGCCTCCTGCAAGCCGTGGGATCGGCGGCACACGGGTCCGCGCGCGAGGAGAGTTCCGGGCAGCGGCGCCCGGCACCCCTGACCGGCGACAGCGGGGGCGCCGGCCGGAGCCTCTGCGACCGGACCGGGTGCGCACCGCGGTTTCGGGGCCACGCACCGCCGAGGGCAGGAGGGCAGCCGGGTTCGCACGGCGTCCGGGCCGCCGGGCCTACGCGCCGTGCGCCGATGTGGCTCACGTGGCAGGTTGGAATCAGCGGCATTGCGAGGAAAGGGCGGCGATCATGGAAGCTCACCTCGGCGACCAGCTCGTCATCGAGAGCACGGCGACCGGCGCCGTCCGGCGAGACGGCGAGATCGTCGGACTCCACCACCCGGACGGCACGCCTCCTTACGAGGTGCGCTGGTCGGACACGGACGAAGTGACGCTCGTGTTCCCCGGACCCGACGCGCACATCCGCCACCTCGAAGGACACCCTCCCTCGGACGTGCGGCAGACACGGCCGGAGTCCACGCCCCCGGCCACCGCGCCCGACGCAAGGGCCGACCCCGGCGACATCGGCCGGCGCGTGGCCGACGAACGCCGCAGGCAGGGACTCAGCCGGGTGGAGGCGGCCCGCCGCGCCCGGATGGCGCCCGACTATCTCGCCTATCTCGAGGAGCACCCCGCGGACCCGGGTCTCGGCACGCTCATCAGGCTCGCCGACGCGCTCGGCACCACGGTGACCTCACTCCTGGGCGGCGGCGCCGAACTGCCGCCTGGTCAGGGACATGCGCTGCCGCACCCTCGATTCCGGAAACTCGGTACGGAGGAGTGCCGGGCCCTGCTCTCCACACACGGGGTGGGACGGCTGGCGGTGTCGGGATCCGACGGCCGCCCGGTGGTCGTCCCGGTCAACTACGAGGTCGTCGACGATGCGATCGCCTTCCGGACCACGCCGCACTCCGTCGCCGCCAGGGCGGCGGAGACCGAGGTCGCGTTCGAGGTCGACCGCCTGGACGAGGCGTTCAGCCGGGGCTGGAGCGTCCTGGCCGTCGGCCCCGCGAACGTCGTGACGAACCCCGACGCCGTCCGACGGATCGCCGAACGTGCCCACACGACACCCTGGGCGGGCGGCGAACGCGAGATGTGGGTGTCGATCCGGCCCACGAACCTGACGGGCCGTCGGATCACCACCGACGGTCAATGACCCGACCCGGGGCGATACCGCCCGGGCCCACCCGCCCCGGCGTCCAGGTCCGGCGGAGCGGCCGCAGCGGGGATCGGGGCGGGGTGTCACGGTGGCGGGGGGGACGGTGCGACGGTGGTTCACACGGGTCCGTCCGAAGTCCCGAAGACCCTCTCGAACCGGACGGCGACGGCGGTGACGGCGACGCAAGCGGCGGGATCATCGGGGCGCTGCTGGGCTCGGTGCCGGCGGCGACGGCTCGTGCCGCATGCCCGGTGGCCGCGGTCCGCGAGCGTGCGGCACGGCACGGCGCGGCACCGAGGAACACGCCTGCGGACCGGGGCCGAGGTCGAGAACCCGGACGGCGGCAGCGGTGCCGTACGACTCGCCCGGCCCGCGGCCCAGGCGCGCGGTCGCAGACCGACCGCCGTACGGGTGCGGCCCACCCCGGCGCGGAGCCGTGGACCGCGTGCCGGGCGCCGGCGGCGCCTGGGTGCGGCAGGGGCGCGGATGCTCTCCTCCACCACGCCTGGTGCCAGGCCGCCGTCGTCCCCCAGCGGTCCGAAGCCCGCGATACGGCCCGGGAGAACCGAACCACCCGAAGGGGAATGCCTCCGGGGGAAGGAGAGGGTGCCCGATGCCGGAGTGGACATGGGAGTGGACGGGCTACGACCCCGCAGGCGAGAAGCTGCGTGAATCCCTCTGCACGCTGGGGAACGGCTACTTCGCCACGCGGGGCGCGCTGCCCGAGTGCCGGGCCGGTCTGGTCCACTACCCGGGCACCTACGTGGCCGGGTGCTACAACCGGCTGGAGTCGACCGTAGCGGGGCGGCGGGTGACGAACGAGGACCTGGTCAACCTGCCGAACTGGCTGCTGCTGCGGTTCCGCAGGCGGCGCACCGGGGGAACCTGGGGCCCCTGGTTCTCCCCGCACCCGCGCACGATCATGAACCACAGACACACGCTGGACCTGCGGCGCGCGACGCTCACCCGGACCTTCCGGCACAGCGATGTCGGGACCGGCGTGCTCGGTGTGGAGCAGATCCGCCTGGTGCACATGGCGGATCCTCACCTGGCCGCGCTGCGAACGGTCTTCACGGCACGGGACTGGTCGGGTGAGGTGGAGATCGAAAGCTGCCTCGACAGCGAGGTGGTCAACGGCAACGTGCACCGTTACAGAGCCCTGAACCGCCATCACCTGACCGGTGTCCGTACGGGCGTGCGGGAGCCGGACAGCATCTGGCTGAGCTGCCGGACCAAGGCGTCGGGTGTCGTGGTCGCGCTCGCCGCCCGGACCACGGTCGTCGCCGGCCGGTCCCTGCCGCCACCGGAGTTCCGTCCGGTCCGGCACCGCGCGGTCCATCGCCTGGTGGTCCCGATCGCTCCCGGCCGGCCCGTCACCGTGGACAAGACCGTCGCACTGCACACCTCACGGGACACCGCGATCAGCGATCCGCTGGACGCGGCCCTCGACCGGGTCTCCGCGGCGGCGGACTTCCCGGCCCTGCTGGAGTCCCACACCGCGGCCTGGGAGCGGTTGTGGCGGCGCGCGGACGTCCAGGTGCCCGGCGAGGCGGGACGGATCCTGCGTCTCCACCTCTTCCACGTCCTGCAGACGCTTTCACCGCACACCGCGGATCTCGACGTGGGGGTGCCCGCACGGGGGCTGCACGGAGAGGCGTACCGAGGTCATGTCTTCTGGGACGAGCTCTTCGTGCTGCCCTATCTCGACCTGCACTTCCCCGAGGTCTCCCGGGCACTGCTGGACTACCGGTACCGGCGCCTCCCGCGCGCCTGCAGGGCCGCCGCCGAGGCCGGCCGGACCGGGGCGATGTTCCCGTGGCAGAGCGGCAGCGACGGCCGCGAGGAGGCCCAGGCATGGCATCTCAATCCCGGTTCCGGCCACTGGCTGCCCGATCACTCCCGGCTCCAGCACCACGTGGGCTCCGCGGTCGCCTACAACGTGTGGCAGTACTGCGAGGCCACCGGCGACACCGAGTACCTGTACTCCCGGGGCGCGGAGATGCTGCTGCAGATCGCCCGCTTCTGGGCGGACCTCACCGTCCTCGACCCCGGCACGGGCCGCTACCGGATCCTCGGCGTCGTCGGCCCCGACGAGTACCACGACGGCTACCCCGGTGCTGCGCGGCCGGGGCTGGACGACAACACGTACACCAATGTCACCGCTGCCTGGGTGCTCACCCGCGCCCTCGAACTCCTGGAACGTCTGCCGGCCTGGCGCCGCGACGAGCTGCGCGAGCAGCTCGGTCTCACCGCGGACGAACCTGCCAGGTGGGAGGAGGTCTCCCGCCGGCTGCGAGTGCCCTTCCATCAGGGTGTCATCAGCCAGTTCGAGGGCTACGACACGCTCGCCGAGCTCGACTGGGACAGCTACCGCGCGCGCTACGGCACGATACGGCGGCTGGACCGGATCCTGGAGGCCGAGGGCGACACCGTCAACCGCTACCGGGCCTCCAAGCAGGCCGACGTCCTCATGCTCGGCTACCTGTTCTCGCCCGCCGAACTCCGGACGGTGTTCGGGCGCCTGGGGTACGAACTGGACGACGACATCTGGCGCAGGACCGTCGACTACTACCTGCGGCGCACCAGCCACGGCTCCACCCTCAGCGGCCTCGTCCACGGACTGGTCCTCGCCCGGGCCAGACGGGCGGACGCGTGGCAGTACGTCCGCGAGGCCCTGGAGTCGGACATCGCCGACGTGCAGGGCGGCACCACCGGTGAGGGCATCCACCTCGGTGCCATGGCGGGCACCCTCGACCTGGTCCAGCGTGGCCTGACCGGACTGGAGACCCGGGAGGACGCCCTGTGGCTCGACCCGGTCCCGCTGCCCGCGCTGTCCGAGTACGGATTCACGGTGCGCTATCACGGTCACTGGGGCGTGGGCCTGCGTCGCCGCAGCGGGCACCTGGAGATCAGCGTGCCCGACTCGGAGAGGTCGCCGATCCGCGTGATCCTGGCGGACCGGGCCGTGACCATCGCCCCGGGGGAGACGTGCACGCTGAAGTTGCGCAAGGAGTGACCAGCGCGAGTCCGGCTCCCTGCGCCGCGGCGTACCCGTGACGGTCCCTCAGGCGTGGGCCACGACGGCGACGGGGGCGGCCGGCCCCGGCGGCGGCCTCAGCCGCGGACGCGGCCGGTGCCCGCACGACGAGCGGAGCCGGAGGCCGGACCGCGGGTCTCGGGTCACGTGCTCGGCCGTGGCGGCGATCCTCCGGGCGCCGGGAGGGGGTTGCGCGTGCTCCCCGACGCCCCTCACTCCGGCCGTGCGGCCGGGAGGGTCCGCCGGAGGTCGGCACGCGTCGGGCTGAACTGCTCCATGCGTATGACCGGTTGGGCATGAGCACGACGTTGCGGTTCCGGTCCGGCTCACTCCGGTGGATGCTGGAGCCAGCAGGCGAAAGGCGGCGTATGACCCACGGCGGAGGGGGACATCCTGGATGGCGCCGGCTCGTGCCCGGACTCGACCTGCTGTTCGGCTACCGGCGTGTCTGGCTGAAGGGAGACGTGCTGGCCGGAGCGACCGTGGCCGGGTACCTGGTACCACAGGTCATGGCGTACGCCGCCGTCGCCGGGCTGCCTCCGGTCGCCGGGCTCTGGGCGATCCTGCCCGCCCTGGCCGTGTACAGCGTGTTCGGCTCCTCGCGGCTGCTGTCGGTCGGCCCGGAGTCGACGACCGCCCTGATGACGGCCACGGTGGTGGGCCCGCTCGCGGCCGGTGACGCCGCCCGTTACGCCGTACTGGCGGCCACCCTGGCCACGGCGGTCGGCCTGGCCTGCCTGATCGCACGGGCGGTGCGCCTGGGCTTCCTGGCGGATCTCCTCTCCCGCCCGGTCCTGATCGGCTACCTGGCCGGCGTGGCTCTCATCATGACGGTGGACCAGCTGCCCAAGATCACGGGAGTACGGACGACGGAAGCCGGGTTCTTCCCCCAACTCTGGTTCTTCTTGCGGCACCTGGGCGATGTCCGGCCGCCCACCCTGGCGTTCTCGGTCACGGCGCTCGCCTGTCTGCTCGTTGCGGCGCGGTGCTTCAGGTCGCTCCCTGGACCGCTTCTCGCACTGGTCCTGGGCACCGTGGCCGTGGTCGCGCTCGATCTGGACGACCGTTACGGCATCCAGGTCATCGGTACGGTTCCCTCCGGCCTGCCGGACCTCGCCGCACCGGACCTCGGCGCCCTGCCGCGCCTGGCTCTGCCGGCCATCGGCGTCCTTCTCGTGGCGTTCACCGACTGCGTCCTGACGGCCCGCGCCTTCGCGGGCCGGAGTCCGGACGACGGCACCGGCCTCGATGCCGACCAGGAGTTCCTGGCTCTGGGTGCCGCCAACCTCGGCGCGGGCGCCCTGCACGGTTTCCCGGTCAGCAGCAGCGCGAGCCGTACCGCCCTGGCCGACTCCACCGGCGCACGCAGTCAGGCGTACTCCCTGGTCGCCGGGGCCCTGGTACTGGCTGTGCTGCTCTTCCTGAGCCCGCTGCTGGCCCGCACGCCCGCCGCGCTGCTGGGCGCCCTGGTGGTCTACGCCGCCATCCGGATGATCGATCTGTCCGGCTTCCGCCGCCTGGCCTCCTTCCGCCGCCGCGAACTCCTGCTGGCGCTGGGCTGCCTGGCGGGCGTACTCGTCCTGGACATCCTCTACGGCGTCCTGGTCGCCGTCGGCCTGTCGGTGACGGAACTCCTCACCCGGGTGGCTCGTCCGCACGACGCCGTCGAGGGTCTGGTGCCCGGCATGGCCGGCATGCACGACATCGACGACTACCCCATGGCCCGCACGGTCCCCGGACTGCTCGTGTACCGCTACGACTCCCCTCTGTTCTTCGCCAACGCCGAGGACTTCCGCCGTCGGGCCCTGGCCGCCGTAGCCACACAGACCGAACCCGTCCGCTGGTTCGTCCTCAACGCCGAGGCCAACGTCGAAGTCGACATCACCGCCCTCGACGCCGTTGACGGACTGCGCCGCGAACTGACCGAGCGCGGAGTCGTGTTCGCCCTCGCCCGGGTCAAGCAGGATCTCCTGGACAGCCTGAAGGCCTACGGCCTCGCGGACTCGGTCGGCCCGGATCTCATGTTCCCGACCTTGCCGACCGCGGTCTCGGCCTATCACCAGTGGCTGTCGACGCACCCCGACAACTCGTGAGTGAGCCCACGGCACGGCAGCCGGCCGGCTGCCGTGCCGCGGGAACGGTACGGTCGCCGCGCCGGACGCCGGGTGTCACCCTCCTCCGGGTCGCAAGGCCGACGGTCCCGGCTTCGTCCCCGACCGGCCGGCGGCATGGTGGAGGCCGTCAGGATGATCGAGGCGGCCCATGAGGACAGGACCGCCCCGGGATTCGGTCCTGGTCGTCAACGGTCACGCGAGAGGCCTGCGACCGGGGCACCCTCGCGTCTCCCCCGGCCTCCGCCCCAGGCGCGTCCGGACCCGGGACGCCCGGCGCGGACGCCACGCACCGGCCCGGGGTCAGAGGTCGTGGATCCGGCGCCCACTGATCTCCGACGGCACGAGGCGGATCAACAGGTCTCTGGCGCCGCCCGCCCAGGGCTCGCCGCCAGACTGCGCCGCGAGGTGCCGAACGGTCTCCGGGTCCGTGACGTGTTCCGCGGTGCCGACCACCAGGACGCTCCAGCCGACGCTGCGCTGCTCGTCGATGCGATCGGCCTGGAAGGATGCCTCGCCGCCGGGTTCGACCGCCGCGGCTCCCTGGGCATCCGTGCGGTACACCACCGTCAAGCCGTCGACGACGTAGTTGACCGGGAACACCCTGGGCCCTGGATGGGCCGGCAACGCGACACGTCCGACCCCGTGCGTGTCCAGTCGCTCCCAGCATTCCTTGGCGGTGAGTTTCACGAGCACCGGGTGCGAGGCCGCTCCGCGCCGGCCTGCGGGTGCGTCGCCCGGGCCTTCGCGCAATTCCCGGTAGGTCATCCCGAGGGCGGTGGCGACCCTCAGAAACCCACCAGGGTCGAAATCGGCCCCGGACTCGATCAGGTACCGCAGGTAGTGCGGTGACATCCCGACCTGGCCTGCCAGCTCCTGCTCCGTCAGGCCCAGTTGCTTGAGCCGGGTCTCGATTCGCTGGATGAGATCACGGTCAGCCGGACGATCAGCGTTCCCTTTCAAGATCTCCTCCCCACACGGCGCTCGGGGCGGGTGTCTCTCGCGGCCCTGGACTCAGGCACCGGCCGATGACCCAGGGCTGTTGTCCTCGTCCTCAAGGATATCTTCCATCGAGTCCCCGCACCCGGCCGCTCCGGAGCGGCCGCGGCCGAGGTGCATGGTGCCCCGGTCCTCTCCGTGCGCCTTCGCCGGTCCCGCACCGGTACGAGGGGCTTCTTCCGTCGTCCGGACCGGGGCAACGCTCACGCCGTCCGCGGCACGATCGCCACCGGGCACTCCGCGTGGTGCAGCAGCGTGTGGGCGACCCGGCCGAGCTGCAGACCGACGTGTCCGTCCCGGCGCCTCGCGCCTATGACGACAAGGTCGGCACCGGCGGAGCGGTCCACCAGGATCCGGTGGGCCGGTCCCTCGACCGTCACGCTGCGCACGCTGACCTCTGGATGAGCGGCCACGGCTTCACCGAGCAGTGCGTCGAGCAGCGCTGACGCCTCTCCCTCGTACTGACGGACCCCCTCCGCGAACTCCGTCCGGTCGCCGAGCTCAAGCCGGGGACAGCGCCAGGCCCGGACCGCGTACAGGGCGCACGCGCGAGCCTCGGCCTCGCCGAAGGCGAACCGTACGGCCTCACTCGCTGTGGAGGGATCCCCCACGCCCAGCACGATCCGCTCGTGCCGGCCGGCCAGGCCGGTCCTGTCGCCTCGGACCACGATCACCGGGCACCGTGCCTTGCCCGCGACGGCGAGGCCGACCGACCCGAGCAGCAGCCCGGCCACCTCCCCCCGACCGCGCGACCCGGTGACCAGGGCATGTGCGCTGTCGCCCTCACGCAGGAGGCCGTACACCGCGTCGTCCGGGAGGACATCGGTGGTGACCTTCACATCCGGACAGCGCTGCGCGGCGCGCTCGGCCGCGGAGGCGACGATGTGTTCGGCCAGCACCCGTTCCGACGGGCGTTCCCTGCCGTCCGACGGCACTCCGGCCTCGTAGCGCTCCCAGCGGGAGGCGTACACCAGCCGTAGCGGAATCTCGTTGCGGGCGGCCTCGTCCGCCGCCCAGTCGACCGCGACCAGGCTTCCGTCCGATCCGTCGACGCCTACGACCAGGGGAGACGCCATCGTCGCCACCGCCTTTCGTCGGACTGCCACGTCGAGCAGCAGGGGGCTCCACTGTCACCGTGCCATCTGCCGGCGGCGGGGCGCAGGGGCCACTTGGCCCGTTCGTGTGCCCGGTCAGCCCCTGCCGGCGTGCAGGAGCGCGCCGCACGCTGGGCCCGGGCCCACCGGTAGGGGGCTCTCGGTGAGGCCCGCCTCGGCGCGGGTCATGGTCTTGAAGGAGGCCCGGACATGAAGCCCACGAAGGTCGGCGCCGTCATGGTCGCCGACGTCGTCACGGCTGGGTATGGCACCCCGTTCAAGGAGCTGGTGCGGCTCCTGGAGGAGCACCGCATCAGCGGCCTTCCGGTGGTCGACGAGGACCACAGGGTGGTCGGCGTGGTCTCGGAGACCGACCTCATGCTGCACCAGACCCGCGGTCCCGAGCACGACCGTACGCACGTCATGGGCCGAGGAGCCCGGCGTGCGGCGGCCAAGATCAACGCCACCACGGCTGCCGGAGTCATGTCGACGCCCGCCGTCACCGTCCGCTCCGATGCCACGGTCGTCGAGGCGGCCCGGCTGATGGCCGGTCATCACGTCGGACGCCTGCCCGTGCTCGACGCGGAGGACCGGCTCGTCGGCATCGTCACCCGTGGTGACCTGCTCAGGGGCTTCCTGCGTTCCGACGACGAACTCGTGCGGGAGGTCCGGCGGGAGGTCCTCGGCAACACCCTCTGGCTGGCTCCGCACGCCGTCGAGGTCACGGCCCAGGACGGCGTGGTCACCCTCACCGGACGGCTGGAACGGCGCAGTGAGGTCCCCGTCGCCCTCGGCATGACGCGTCGGCTGGACGGTGTCGTCGATGTCGTCGACCATCTCTCCTACCGGATCGACGACAAGCGCCTGCGGCCGACCGAACAGAAGCTCCACGGGGTGGCCGACGACTGGCTCCGCGGGCTCTGACGGTCCGAACCGGCAGTGGGGCCGGCGCCCTTGCCTCCTGGAGGAAGGGCGCCGGCCCCTTGGTCAGCACTGCACCGACGTTCGGTGCTCGGACGGCGCCGGCCGGTGCGGTTCACGCGGCGCCGGTCCGTGCCGCCGACGGTTGCGCAGCCGCGCGTTCAGCGCGTCGAACACCGTGGTGAACACCGCGCTGAGGATCGCCGTGATCGCCAGCGCCAACACCAGGAAGACGGAGAAGTGCTCCCAGAACTCCGGTGTGAGGCTCGTGCCCACTGTCATCGCCCTCCCTGATCGGGGTCGTTCCCCTCACTCCCAGCCAACTCCGGCGCACCTCATGACGCATGTGCCGGACGGTCCGGACCATGGCCCCTACCGTCCCTGCCGCAGGGGCCCCACGGCCCGGGAACCGTCGGCCCGCGCGCAGGGCAGGACGGACCCCCCGGCGGAGCCGATGCGCGGGCGCCGAGTGTCCGGGGGGAAACGTGAGCGGTGCGGGGCGCTCCCGCCGACGGGCGCACGGGACGGGTCGGTCCGTCGTCGCGCACCGCACGATGGTCCTGACGCCAGTCGTCCTGCCTTGCGGGAGCGCCGACCGACCTTTGACGCGTTGTTCCAGGGATCTGTTGCCCACTGGCGGGAAGGACCCCAGGAGGGACGGCGGAAAACGGCTGCCGTCCTTCCTGTGGTGCCGCGGCACGCGAACGCGGCGGAGCGGGTTTCTCCGGCCCCGCGGGGACGGGGACGATGCCGCCCGCATGTGAGGCCGAAAGACCCCTCGCCGGGTCCGGGCGGCCCGTGGCGGCCGGGCCCGCCCGCACCCCACCCTGGGAGCAGGGCCCCTCGGCCCCGTCCGTCCTTCCGAGGAGGAGACCATGCCCGGCAAACCGCACACGGTCGGCGACGTGATGACCCGTACCGTCGCCTCGGTCGGCCGCGACGCGCCGTTCAAGGACGTCGTCGCCCTGATGGAGAAGTGGAAGGTCAGCGCCCTGCCCGTACTGGAGGAGGACGGCCGGGTGATCGGCGTTGTCTCCGAGGCCGATCTGCTCCCGAAGGAGGAGTTCCGGGACAGCGACCCGGACCGGTTCACCCAGCGGCAGCGAATCGACGACCTGGCGAAGGCCGGCGCGTTGTGCGCCGGGGAAGTGATGACCTCGCCCGCCGTCACGGTGCACCCGAACGCCACGCTCGCCCAGGCGGCGCGCATCATGGCTCAGCGCAAGGTCAAGCGGCTGCCCGTCGTCAACGACGAGAGCCTGCTCGAAGGCGTTGTCAGCCGCTCCGACCTGCTGAAGGTCTTCCTGCGCGACGACGAGGCGCTCGCCGAGGAGGTACGGCACGAGGTCGTGGACCGGCTCTTCCCGCTGTCCGCCGACCACATCCAGGTCGAGGTCACCGAAGGCGTCGTCGCCCTCACCGGGTGGGTCGAGAACAACGGTCTCGCCGCCGTGGCCGACCGGCTGGCCCGCGCTGTCGAAGGCGTGGTCGACGTCCGCTGCTGCCTGGTCCCGGGGTCCGTGCGGAGCGAGCCCGCGTGAGGGGTCCCGGCGCACAGCGTCACCCCTGCGTCGCGCTCCCCCGACGGCAGGTCACAGCGTGTGCGGCGGCCGGTGGGTACCGCCCGCACACCTGCCGTGGGTCGGCTCCCTGCCCCGGCGTCAGCCGGTGCGCACCGGGATGTTCCAGGTTCCCGTCTCCTCCTCCGGGAGCAGGACCGTGACGGTCGGCAAGCCCCTGGTCGGCCCTTTCAGGAGGTCACCGCCGGCAGGGCGGAGCGCCGCCCGGCGAACGTGTGGTCCAAGGTTCGCGGTCGCGGAGGGCCGTCGGCCTTGGCCGGGCTTCGCATGGCGGGTGCCCTTTGGTTCGTCGAGCGCGGCTGCCCCGTCGAAGAGCGGCTACGAGTTCAGGGATGCGGCGAAGAACGGAACGGGGCCGGTTGCGGCCTCGCGTGCGCGGCGGGCGCGGCGCACCCGGCGGCGGGCAGATCGGGGTCGAGGTCCGGGCGGCGGGGCGGACCCGCCAGCGCGCAGTCGACGGCGACCACGCCGTCGACGCCCCGTACCCATCCGGCAGCCACCGGGACCAGCGCGGTGTCCGGGACACGGCCGCTGAGGGTGACGACGCCGTCGCGCACCTGCACCAGCACCGGTTCGGCCGTGTCGGGGAAGAGGTGCGGCAGTATCTCGTGCCGGATCTCCTCGGCGATGTCCTCGTCGTTCCGCAGGAACACCTTCAGCAGGTCGGCACGGCTCACGACGCCCCGAAGCAGTCCGTCCGGGTCGACCACCGGAAGCCGCTTGACGCCGTGCCGGGCCATCGTACGCGCGGCCTCGGGCAGCGGGGCCTCGGGGCGGACGGTGACGGCCGGGGTGGTCATCAGCAGGCCGGCGGTGACCGATGCGGCCTCGGCCAGGTCGGAGCGGGGCCGGAACCGGCCGGAACCGGCCGGTTCGCCGGTGCGGGCCTCCTCCCTGCGCAGAAGATCGGCCTCCGAGACGACGCCGACGACGCGCCCGTCGTCGTCCAGGACGGGGGCCGCGCTCACTTTCCACTGTTGCAGGGCGTTCACGATGTCCTTGAAGGCCGCGCCGCGACGCAGGGCAAGGACGGGGTGGGTCATCACGTCGCTCACGACGTGCGGAGTGCCGGTCATGGCGACCTCCAGGGTTCGGCTGCCGTGGTCCGACACCCTCAGAATGGGCCATCCGCCCTCGGAGTGCATGAGCCGAACGGTCCCCTTCCCGGTCCGGCCTTCCCGGGTCAGAGCGCGCGGCGGGCCCAGCCTGTCGCTACCGCTCCCCCACGGGCACCCGCCACACCAGCGTCGTACCGCCCCCTTCGGCCGCAGGGGGGCAGTCCCACTCCAGCCGGCCGCCGAGTTCCTCCGCCCGCTCCGCCATGTTGCGCAGCCCGCTGCGGCGTCCCTCGGACGGGATGCCCACGCCGTTGTCCGTGATCTTCAGCGACAGATCCTGCCCGTCGGCCACAAGCACGATCTCCGCCCGGTCCGCGTGGGCGTGACGGGCGATGTTGGTCAGGGCCTCGGAGAGGACGGCGACCGCATGGTCGGCAATCCCTGTGGGCACGTCGGTGTCGATCAGCCCCTCCATCCGCAGACTCGGCGCGAACCCGAGAGCCGGGGCCGCCTCGCCGGCCACCCGCACGGCGCGGGCCCGCAGCCCGGTGTCGGGGCCGCCCTCCCGGGTCCGCAGCCCGAAGATCGTCGTTCTGATGATCTTGATGGTCTCGTCCAGGTCGCCCACGGCACGCAGCACCCGCTCGGACGCCTCCGAGTGCTCGATGAACCGCACGGCGCTCTGCAGGGTCATTCCGGTGGCGAACAGCCGCTGGATCGCCAGGTCGTGCAGGTCCCGGGCGATCCGGTCGCGATCCTTGAGCACCGCGACCTCCTCGGCGTCCCGGCGCCGCTCCGCCAGTTCCATCGCCAGGGCGGCCTGGGAGGCGAAAACCTGCAGGGGTTCGGTCTCCTTCGCGGTGAACGGCGGCTGGCCAGCCTCGCGCGCCAGCAACACCACGCCGCGCACGCCGGCTTCGCTCCCGCTGATGGGGCTGGCCACGGCGGGCCCCAGTCCGCTGAAGCGCGGTGGCTCAGATGAGACCCGCTCGTCGTGGACCACGTCAGCGCTGGTCACCAGGCTGTCGTGCGCGAACGCCAGTCCCATGAGCGTCCTGTCGAGCGGGAGCACCAGTCCCCGGTGAGCGTCCGCGTCCATGCCCACGGCGGTCTCCACGGTGAGGGAATCCGTGTTCTCCATCGGTGTCGCGACGGCTGCGAGCGCCGAGCCGGTGATCTCCCTGGCCTGCTCCGCGATCAGCCCGAGGGCATCAGCGCCGGCGCTGCCGGACATCAGGCTGTTGGTGATCTCCGCGCTCGCCCGCAGCCACCGCTCGCGCAGCTGCGACTCCTCGTACAGACGGGCGTTGTCGATCGCCACTCCGGCCGCCACGGCCAGCGTCGACGTCACCGACACGTCCTCCTCGTCGAACTGGCCGCCGCCCCGCTTCTCGGTCAGGTAGAGGTTGCCGAAGACCTGGTCACGGACGCGGATGGGAACGCCGAGGAAGGTGTTCATCGGCGGGTGGTTCGGCGGGAAGCCGTACGACGCAGGATGCTCCGAGAGCTTGGCGAGGCGCAGCGGCTCGGGATCGCGGATCAACTCACCAAGGATCCCGTGCCCCTCCGGGAGCGGACCGATCCGGGCGATCTCCTCCTCGGTCACGCCGGCCGTGAGGAAGGCCGACAGCCGTCGGCCGTCCGGGCCGATCACACCCAGGGCGGCGTACTCGGCGTCGACCAGCACCGCGGCCGCCTGCACGATGCTGTGCAGAACCTGCTCCAAATCGAGTTCCCGGCCGACCGAGAGCACCGCCTCCAGCAGGCTGTGCACCCGGTCCCGGGTGCCGCGCGCGGCGTCCAGCCGGGCCTGCAGTTCGTCCAGCAGCTCGTCCAACCGGAGCTGCGGCAACCGTACGCGCGCTACTTCCGGGCTCTCCACAGCGCTCCTCCCGATCCCGTCGACTCGTACACCGGCAGGTCCGGTCAACTGCCACCGTAGTGCGCGGCGAGCGGCGTGGGCATCCGGATCGGGTCAAGTCGGGGGCATCCGGCACGGAGCCGCACGGCCGTGCCGGGCAGGACGGGCGATGCCTCGGCCCGGGAACTCGGGCTCCCCGGACGACGAAATCGGCGCGGACTCCCTTCCCCCGGTGTCGCTCCGCTCGGTCCGCGGTCAGTCGTGCGGTACGACGGTGTGGGTCACCCGCTACGACGGTGTCGGCCACCGGGCCGACGTTGCAGGGCCGCCGAAGCCGGCCCTACGGATCCGGCGGCCGAGGACCGCCAGGAACGCCTTGCGCGAGGCGTCCGCCAAGTGGGCTCCGGCGTCGCCCGGGCCCGGCTCCCCGGCCGCACCCGGGAACCCGGCCTTCCACGTTCAGGAGGGCGCTCCGGGCGGTACACGGTTGCTCTGCCGGTCGGTGCGCGGCTGTTCGGCGCCCGGCCCGGATGCGACCGTGATGCGGCGCGGTCACCGAGCGGGGCTCGATCCGCACCCACGGGCCGCCGTCGCCGTTCGCCCACCGTCGGCCGCGAAGGCCGCCCGACGGCCCGGACCACGGCCGGTGTGGTTTCGTCCGCTGTCCTGAAGACGATCGTGCCGTCCACGACGATGTGATCGGCCGGCGGGACGACCGGGCCCGAGGCGGTGTCGACACCGAGGCGTCCGACGCCGGGCGAGCCGGGCGACGCCCTGCATCGGGCCGGGGGCGCCCGCGATACCGGATCGTTCGCCCGTCCGCTCGCGGGTGAGCCCGAGTTCTCTGCGGCGGGCCGCCACACGGCGCCCCACGCCTCCCAGCGCCGGTCCTTCCGCCGCGTGCGGCCGTACCTGTTCGGCCATGACGGGTCACGTCCGCTCATCGGTCAGGTCACGCGGACGGCGACCTCGTGCTGCTCCCCGCCGAGCACGACCTTGAGCGCGCCGGTGTCGCCGGCATGGGCGAAGACGTCGTACGCCTGCTCCATGTGGTCCAGCGGGAAGGTGTGGGTGACCAGTTGCCCGGTGGGCAGCCGGCCGGCGGCGGCCATCCGTAGCAGGGTGGGGGTGGAGTGGGTGTCCACCAGGCCCGTGGTGATGGTCACGTTCTTGATCCACAGGTCTTCGAGGTGCAGTGTGGCCGGCTTGCCGTGCACACCGATGTTGGCCACGCGACCGCCGGGGCGGACCATGCGCGTGCACAACTCGAAGGTCTCCGGTGTGCCCACGGCCTCCATGACGACGTCTGCGCCGAGTCCGTCGGTGAGGTCTGCGATCAGTTGCTCCGGGGCCTCCCGGGCGTCCACGACGGCGTCCGCGCCCAGGCGCTTGGCCGCCTCGAGCCGGGCAGGAGCCAGGTCGACGGCGACGATCCGCTCCGGAGAGAACAGCCGTGCCGTGGTGATCGCCGCGAGGCCGATGGGGCCCGCGCCGACCACGGCGACGGTGTCGCCGGGCCGCACCCGGCCGTTCAGCACGCCCACCTCGTAGGAGGTCGGGAAGATGTCCGCGAGGAGCACGGCGTCCCTGCCGTCGACCGTGGTGGGCAGCGCGTGGACGGACAGGTCCGCGAAGGGGACGCGGACGTACTCGGCCTGGGTCCCGTCGATCAGGTGGCCGAGGATCCAGCCTCCGCCGCCGCGGCACTGGCCGTACATCCCTTCCCGGCAGTAGGAGCAGCGCCCGCAGGAGCTGATGCAGGAGACCAGGACGCGGTCTCCCGGCCGTACGGTCCGGACGTCACTGCCGACCTCGACGATCTCGCCGACGGCCTCGTGACCGAGGATCGTACCGGGCTGCACCTCGGGAACGTCGCCCTTCAGGATGTGCAGGTCCGTCCCGCAGATCGTGACGGCGTCCACGCGCACGACAGCGTCGGTGGGCTCCTTGAGGGCAGGGTCGGGGGCCTCTTCCCAGGCGGACTGCCCGGGGCCGTGGAAGACGAAGGCCTTCATGGTGTCGCTCACCGTCCTCGGTCCGTCGCGGGGCACGGTGGCGGGCGCCGACGGCGGGCACCGCCAGGACGCCGGGACATCGCCGGTCCTGCCCCGCGCATCCAGTCTGTCCCGTCCCTGGCGGGTCCGCTTGGGCCGTCCGGCCCTCATCGTCTGCCGGACGGCCGCCCCCGCGAGCTACTGCGCTCGGGCCGTTCGTGCCCTGCCGGCACGGGCCCGAGGGGCCGAACGGCCCTTCCGCACCCCCCGGCGACCGGACTTGGC
Organism: Streptomyces sp. NPDC059224; assembly: GCF_042754285.1. Lineage (NCBI taxonomy): Bacteria > Bacillati > Actinomycetota > Actinomycetes > Kitasatosporales > Streptomycetaceae > Streptomyces > Streptomyces sp. NPDC059224. Next base: position 17,024 of record NZ_JBHZAN010000017.1, on the reverse strand, counting down.
TGTGTCCATGGCCGACAACCACACGAGGTCCGTGACGTACCACACGACCCGTACCGACCACGGCACGACCGTCGTCACCCTGGGCGGCGAACTCGACCTTCTGGCGGTTCCGGTCCTCTCCGCGGCCCTCGACCACCTGACGTCCGGTGCGCAGCCCGATCTGGTGCTCGACCTGAGCCCCGTCTCGTTCATCGACTGCTCCGGTCTCGCTCTCCTGTGCCGGGCCCGCAACCGGGTCCGCTCACGCGCCGGCAGACTGCGTGTGGTCACGCCGGGGGGCGGCTTCCCCCGGCTGCTGCGGTGCACGGGCCTGGGCGACACCTTCGAGCTGTATCCCGGCCTCCCCGAGGCCCTCGCCGCCACGGACTCCCCTGGACCGGCCTCCGCAGCGATCGCCTGAGCCCGTCCCGAGGAGGGCTGAACGGCCCATGTGCCCGGTCGAGTTGTCCCCGAGCAGCCCTACGGCCGTCCCCGGCCGGCCCATGTCGCGGCGCCGGGCCGGCTGACACCTTCATGAGTGTCACCACGACAGGGAGCCACCACAAGGAGGTGCGGACCGATGCGCAGGACCCGGAGCGGGAAGAAGCTGCTGTGGCGGTGGCGGAGCAACCCTCTGCGACGCCGTGCCGATGTCGTCGAGGCCTGTGTGGTCCTCGCCGTATGGGCGCTCGTGGTGGTGGGAGGAACCGTCGCCGGACTCCTCACGGCCCGGGCCGCGGACGACGTCTTCGCGCGGCAGCGTCTGGAACGGCAGCCCGTGCGGGCCGTGCTCCTCGTCGACGTCCCGAAGAGCGCTTACGGGCTCGGCACGGAGGACGAGCGCATGCAGGGCACCGTGGCCTGGACCGCACCCGACGGCTCCACGCGCACCGGCCGGACTCTCGTGGACACCGGCACCAAGGCCGGTACCCGCGTCGTGGTCTGGTTGGACCGCCAGGGCCGTGCGACCACCAAGCCGCCGAGCGCCGGCGCGGCCGCCATGGAGGCGGGGGTCCTGGGGACCGCGGCCGGCTGCGCGCTGGCCGGAGCGGTCATCGGGGCCGGAGCGGTCGCCCGGTGGCGGCTGGAGCAGCGACGGCTCGGCCTGTGGGACCGCGAGTGGACGACCGTCGGACCCCGCTGGGGTCACAAGACCGGATGAAACCACGGCTGCTCGAACCCGCCCCACCCGGAAGGCGAACGGCGATGGAACCCGTGATCCTTGTCCGCAGCGGCACGTCGGCGCCCGGTCGGGCCGCGCTCGAGTGGGCAGCACGCGAGGCACGGCTGCGGGGCGCGGCGCTGGATGTGCGGCACACCCCGTGGCACGAACTCGTCGGGGCTTCGCTGATCGTCTGCGGCGTGGGCGGGGACGAGGACGTCCCGCTGCCTGCGCCCGGCTGTCTGTCGGCCACGCCCGCGGGCACCGCGCGCGGGCCTGTCGTACTCGTCCCCGGCCTTCTCGCCACCTCCCGCCACCGGCCGGGAGTCACTGTCGTCGTCGACCCCCGTGATCCCTGCGACGCGGCCCTCTGCTTCGCCTTCGAGAGCGCCCGGATCCGGGGCGTGCGCCTGCATGCCGTGCATGCCTGGGCGCTGCCCGCGGGCGCCGTCGAGCGGCCCTTCGGCATATCGGAGCGGGACCGCGCCACCTGGGAGGACCACGAGGTCCAGCTGCTGGGCGACGCCCTGCGCCCGTGGCGCGAGAAGTTCCCCGACGTGCGGGTGCTGAAGGATGTCCGGCTGCTCCGCCCCGTGGAGGCGCTGCTGCGCTGCTCCGAACGCGCCGCACTGGTCGTGGTCCCGCGCGGCTCCGCAGCCACCGTCTGGAACGAGGCCGTCCGGGACCTGCTGCGGCGCGCCACGTGCGCCGTGGCCGTCGTGCCGTCGTGAGCCGGTGCCCCGCCCGGTGCCGACCGACCGGTAGTGCGGGAGCGCGAACACGTCCACGCTGGTAGCAGGACCCGTGGGAGTCTCCCTCGGGCCCTGGCCCCCCGCAGCCGTGAGGAGAACACCATGACCGGCAGCCCGCATCAGGTTGGCGACGTGATGACGCGTGCCGTCGTCGCGGTGGGCCGTGAGGCCCTGTTCAAGGACATCGTGGGGCGCATGGACGGCGGCAGGATCAGCGCCCTGCCCGTGCTGGAGGGCGACGGGCGGGTGGTCGGGGTCGTCTCCGAGGCCGATCTGCTGCCCAAGGAGGAGTTCCGGAACAGCGATCCGGACCGGTTCACCCAGCTGCGCCGGCTGTCCGGCCTGGCCAAGGCCGGGGCGGTGCGGGCGGAGGAGCTCATGAGTACCCCTGCCGTCACCGTCCATGCCGACGCCAAGCTGCCGGAAGCCGCCCGGATCATGGCGATACGGCATGTGAAACGGCTGCCCGTCGTGAACGCCGAGGGCGTGCTGGAAGGGGTCGTCAGCCGCGGGGACCTGCTCAAGGTGTTCCTCCGCTCCGACATGGACCTCGCCGACGAGATCCGGCGCGAGGTCGTCGACCCCCTCTTCCCGGCACCGGTCGAGCCGGTGCACATCATGGTCTCCGAGGGCATCGCCACCCTGACCGGACGGGTCATCGACGGCTCCCGGATCCCGCTCGCGGTGCGCATGGTCCGAGGTGTCGAAGGCGTGGTGGGCGTGGACTGCCGGCTCACCGCGGCGGACGCCTGACGGGGAGCCGTGACGAGCGTTCACCCGGCGGGGAGCCGTGACAACCCGTTCACGTACTCCGGAAACGATGCCTTCCCGGCCGCCGGGGTCCGGGCCGCCGGATCAATCGTGGGCCACGACGGCGACGGGTGCGGCTATGTGATGCAGGGCGGCATGGGTGACATGACCGATGTGCGCCCCGAGGAAACCGGTACGGCTGCGCCGGCCGACGACCGCCAGGGACGCGTCGCGGGCCGCGCCGACGACGACCTGCGCGGCGCTGCCGCAGCGGCTGGCCTCGATGACGTCGACGCCCGGGAACTTCTGGCGCCAAGGGCGCAGCGCCTCGGCCAGAGCGGTCCGGTGGCTCCGTTCGAGGTCGTCCTTGAGTTCCGCGTCGCCGGGGAAGCGGTAGTAGGACGCGGTCGTCTCCGGCCAGGCGGACACCACTCGAAGGGGTGTCTCCCGGCGTACCGCGGCGTCGAAGGCGAATTCCAGCAGCGTATCGTCCGGGTGATCGACATCGAGGCCGAGCACCACCGGCCGGAACGGTGTGGCGGCGGACGGCACGCCCGCCGGATCCATCCCGTGCTCGTCCGCGGCCTGCTCGCCGTCACGCACCAGCACCACGGGCCGTTCCGCGCGGGCCACCACGGCCAGGCTGACCGAGCCGACCACGAACCCTCCGACGCCGCCGAACCCCCGCGAGCCCAGCGCGAGCAGCTCGGCGGAGTCCGCCGCCGCGCAGAGGGCTTCGGGCACAGGTCCCGTCAGCTCCTCGGTGAGCACGTCGAGACCCGGGTGCCGCACACGAAGGCCCTCCGCGGCTTCGCGCGGCACCGGCCTGATCCAGTGCTGGCTGGTCTCGGGGCCCACCAGCGGAGCCTGCGCCACGGGCACGGGGGCACGCTCCGCCACGTGCACGATCCGCAGTGGCAGGCCGCGCAGCCGGGCTTCGCGCGCCGCCCACTCGGCGGCGGCCCGGCTCTCGGGCGATCCGTCGAGACCTACGGTGACGGTTCGGTACATGATCTCCACCTCCGGGGCGCGTTCCCTTCCAGCGTGACGGCACGCTCCCGGGACGGTAAGGGCCACCCGTCCCCCTGCGGGACCGACCGGCCCACGCCTGCGCCGCGTGGCGGCCGGCCGCCACGCCTGCCGTCGAAGCAGAACCGGCGACTCGGCGGGAGACATGGCGGCCTGGCGGCGAGGGGGCCGATCGGCTCCACCGGGAGCCGAGGGGCCCCTGCCTCGGCGCCGGCCGCCGACGCATCCTGGAAAAAGTCACTTTTTGTCCCGGACCCTACGGAGTCATCATGTACGGGACTTCTCATCTCGTCGGCGACATCATGACCTGCTCGGTCGCCGCCGTGGGCCGCTGGGCCTCGTTCAAGGACGTGGTCGGCCTGATGCACGACCGGGAGGTCAGCGCCCTTCCGGTGCTGGCGGGCCCGGGCCGGGTCGTCGGCGTCGTCTCCGAGGCCGATCTGCTGCCCACGGAGGAACTGCGGGACAGTCCGGAGAAGGGCTATGCGCTGTTGCCGCCCGCCGAGGTGGTCAAGGCCGGCGCGGTGACCGCGGGCGATCTGATGTCCTCGCCCGCGATCACGGTCCGGCCGCGCGCCACCCTGGCCGAAGCCGCGCGCCTCATGGCCCGGAACAAGGTCAAACGACTGCCCGTGGTGGACGAGCGCGGTCTGCTGAAAGGTGTGGTCAGCCGCGGTGACCTGCTCAAGGTCTTCCTGCGCGAGGACGACGACATAGCCGACGAGGTTCGGCGTGACATCGTCCCGCTCCTCTTCCCGCCGCGTGACTCGGACGTGGGTGTGGCGGTGCACGACGGGGTGACCAGGCTCAGCGGCCGGGTCAGCGACATGTCCCTGGCGCCCGTGGCCGCTCGGCTCGTACGAGCCGTCGAGGGCGTGGTGGATGTCGAATGCGACCTGACCTGGAAGGGAGATCCGCCCAGGTCGTGAGGCGCGGCGCAGGCGCCTGACCGACCCCGCGGGGATCGTCGGACCCGGCACAGGGACCAATGGCCCCTGGCACGCGGACCGCACCGCCGCCTGCAATGGAAGTGGAATCGGCGGCACTCTCCGGCACCGCCGCAAGGAGGAGGCGAGAGCGATGTCCGCTCCCATATCAGCGAAACAGACCGACCGGACCCCGGCGGACACCGGCCACGAGGTGACCGGCTTCCCGATGCGCGCCCGCGTCGGCGACGAGATCGTGGTACGCGGTACCAGGGCCGGAGTCGTCGCACGGGACGGCGAGGTCGTCGGGCTCCACCATCCCGACGGCAGCCCGCCCTACGACGTGCGCTGGTCCGACAACGGACGGGTGACCGTGTACTTCCCGGGACCCGACTCCCGCGTCAGGCACCTGACGTCCCCGGCCCCCGCATCCGGTGGCCCGGAGGGCGGAGGCCGTGATGACCCGGCCCGGTGATCCCCGACCGATCGTGGTGGGCGTGGATCCGGACCCGGCTCACCGGATGGCTCTGGCATGGGCGGCGGACGAGGCTGCCCGGCGCCGCTTGCCGCTGCGCCCGGTCCTCGCCGAGGGCGTGCCGACCCTCGGCGACGGCAGGAGGCGCACACCGCCCTCCTGGGAGGAGTGGAACGAGGCGCTGCACAAGGCGGGCCGGCAGGTACTGGACGAGGCAGCGGAGTTCGTCGCGGTGCACCATCCGGGGCTCCCGGTGGACCCGCTGCTCGCGGAAGGCGATCCGGTGTGGGTGCTGCGGGAGCAGAGCCGCGGCGCCACGGCCGTCGTGCTGGGTTCGCGGCATCTGAGCCGCGCCCACGAGGTGTTCGGTTCCGCCTCCGTCGCCGTGCCTGTCATGGCTCACGCCCGCTGTCCGGTGGTCGTCGTGCCCGAACCGGAACACCTCACCCAGGACCCGGCGTACTACGTCGTCGGCGTCGACGGCAGCCCGCGCTCCGCGGCAGCCGTGGACCTTGCGTTCGAGGAGGCCGCGCTGCGTGGTGCCGGGCTGCGGGCCCTCTTCGTCTGGGAGCCGGGGCCGCTGAGGATCTTCGACGAGTACGAACCGCAGCAGGAGGCCCGGCGGCTGCTCTCCGAGATCGCGGCCGGTCGCGGCGCCCGCTACCCGCAGGTGGACCTGCGCCACGAACTGGTCGTCGGACACCCCGTACAGGTGCTCACCGACGCCTCGGCCCACGCCCTGGGTCTGGTGGTGGGCACCCGGGGCCGGGGCGGTTTCTCCGGCATGCTGCTCGGCTCGGTCAGCCAGGGAGTGCTGCACCACGCGCGGTGCCCGGTCATCGCCGTGCCGTCCGAGCCCACGTGATCCCTCGCGGCCGATGGAAGGAAGGGCCACCATGACCGCAGAACCCGTCGACGCCCACACCGTCGAGACTCTCGTGACGGACGCCGTCGCCGCGCCCTCGGAGCACAACGCACAGCCGTGGAGGTTCCGCTACCTCCGCGACACCGGTGTCCTGCGTCTGTACGCCGACCTGGCGCGCACCCTGCCGCACACCGATCCGGAGCACCGCGGTCTGCACGTGAGCTGCGGAGCCGCACTGCTCAACCTCCGCGCGGCCGCCGCCGCGGCGGCGCTGGCTCCGCTCGTCAGGCTGCTCCCGGATCCGGAGCGTCCGGACCTGCTCGCCGAGGTGCGGCTGTGCGGCAGCGGCCCGCCGGACGCGGCACTGGCCCGGTTGCGTCCCCTGGTCGGCCGCCGTCACTCCAGCCGCCTCCCCTTCCGTGACGAGGAGATCCCGTCGGCGACACGCGCGGTTCTGTGCGAGGCGGCCGACGCCGAAGGCGCGCAGTTGGTGTTCCCGGGGGGCTGGCATGTGCGGTCGATCCTGGAGCTGGTGCGGGACGCCGAGGAGTGGGAGGCCATGGACGCGGGAGTGCGCGGTGAGACCGCGCGGTGGGCGCACGCGGAACCGTCGGGCACGACCGTGCCGTCCGACGGCATCCCCGCCGAGGCGTTCGGCCCCGCACGCCGTGGCGGCGACGCCCCCGTGCGCGACTTCGCCGCCGGACGCCCGATGCCGGACCGTCCGCGGGCGTCGTTCGAGAAGAAACCGAACATCGCCCTGCTCGGCACGGCCCGCGACGGCCCGGCGGACTGGCTGCGCGCCGGGCAGGCGCTGGAACGGGTTCTGCTGCGGGCCACCGCCGACGGACTGGTCGCGTCGGTGACCTCCCAGCCGCTCGAATGGCCGGACCTCCGGTGGGCGGCCCGCGACCCCCTCTCCGCCATGGGTCACGTGCAGATGGTGCTCCGGCTCGGCCACGGCCCCGAAGGACGGCCGAGCCCTCGGCGGCCACTGGACGAGGTGCTCGACATCGTGTGAGGCCGGCGCGTCCCGCTCGAACCCCCGCACCACGACCGGACGACAGACGAGGAGCATCCGCATGAAGGTGTCCGAGGCGATGATCGCGCCTCCCGTGCACGTGGACCCAGGTGTCTCCCTGAAGGAGGTGACCGAGTGGATGACCGAACGCGGCGTGGGCTCCGTCCTCGTCGTGAAGGACGGGCAGCTGTGCGGCATCGTGACCGACCGCGACCTCGCGCTGCGCGGCCTCGGTGGCGGCCTGGCACCGGACTCGACCGTGGACGCGGTGATGTCGCCCGAGGTCGTCACCGTCGACGCGGATGACGATCTGCGGGCCGCGTACCGCACCTTCGGCCGCACGGGCGTACGCCGGTTGCCGGTCCTCGACGGGGGCAGCCTGGTGGGGGTGCTGACGATCGACGACCTGTTCCTGGATGTCTTCCGGCAACTGGCCGACCTGCTCGGCCCCGTCGCGTGGAGCGTGCTCCAGGAGCCGCCCGGACCGCCCTCGGCCGGCGGCGGCCCGCATGAGGCCTGACCCGGGTCGATCGGGAACGACAGCGCTGCGCGAGGACGACCCGTCCGGCGCAACCGTGCGCCCCGGAGAGGGACCACCGTCCCTGGCAGCGGAACCGGGGCCGCCCGCCGTCTCCGCGCTGACCGTCCCCGAGGTCTTCACCGCCCTCAACGGCTCGCGGCGCGGCCTTTCCTCCGCCGAGGCCGCCGCCAGGCATGCCCGCTACGGCCCCAACGAGCTTCCCGCCGTGGGCCGGGGACACGTATGGCGGCGCCTGGCCGCCCAGTTCACCGACCTCTTCGCCGTGGTGCTGCTGGTCTCCTCGTCGATCACCTTCCTCGCGTACGCGCTGGAGAAGCCCAGGGACCCGGCCACTCTTCAGCTGGCGCTGGCCATCCTCGGTGTCGTCCTGCTGAACGCCGGCATCGGTTTCACCCAGGAGTACTCCGCGGAGCGCACCGCCGAGTCCCTGCAGGCGATGGTGCCGCACACCTGCCGGGTCCTGCGGGACGGCGAACCCAGGGAGCTGCCGGCCCGCGAACTGGTTCCCGGTGACCTCGTGCTCCTGGAGGCCGGGGACGCCGTACCGGCCGACTGCCGACTGGTCGAGGCACACGAGGTGGCGGTCAACAACGCGGCACTCACGGGTGAGAGCGACGCCGCCGCCCGGATGGCCGAGCCCGTGCCGGCCGGTCCGCCGCTGGAGGCGCACAACTCCGTTTTCATGGGCACGGACGTGGTCGCGGGCACGGGCAGGGCCGTGGTGTGCGCCGTCGGGGCCACCACCGAGTTCGGGCGGATCTTCCGGCTCACCGCCGCCGCACCCCGCCAGCAGACCCCGCTCCAGCGTCAGGTCGCGTCCATGGCACGCCGGGTGGCGGGACTGGCCCTGGCGACGGGAGCCCTGCTGTTCGCGATCCGCGCGCCGGGCGGGCAGCCGTTCGTGGACACGTTCGTCTTCTCGCTCGGGGTGATGGTGGCCCTCGTGCCGGAAGGGCTTCCCGCCACACTCTCCGTGTCGCTGGCGATCGGTGTCCGGCGCATGGCACGCCGGCACGCCCTGGTCAAGCAGCTGCTCGCGGTGGAGGCACTGGGCTCGACGAGCGTGGTGTGCACCGACAAGACGGGCACGCTCACGCAGGCCGAGATGACCGTCGTACAGCTGTGGGCCGACGGCAGGGCGCACGCGGTCACCGGCGTGGGGTACGGGCCCGCGGGCGAGGTCGCCGACGCCGGGCCGGTGCGGGAGCTGCTGCGTACGGCTGCGCTGTGCAGCGACGCCCGGCTGGTGCCGCCGTCCGGGCGGGACGGTTGGCGGGTGCTGGGCGACACCACGGAGGGCGCCCTGCTGGTGGCCGCCGGGAAGGCCGGTGTCGATCCGGCGGCGGAGGAGGCCCGTGCGCCGCGGGTGGCGGAGTATCCCTTCGACTCCGACCGCAAGCTGATGAGCACCGTGCATCGCGACGCAGCGGGCGCCTACGTCGCGTGCGTGAAGGGCGCTCCGCTCGAACTGCTCGCCCGCTGCGACGCCGTCGAGTGGGAGGGGGCGAGCACCCCGCTGACGGCTGCTCTCCGCGACCGGGTGGTGGCCGCGGCCGACGGCATGGCCGGCGGCGGGCTGCGTGTGCTGGCGGTCGCCCGGCGGCAGGTCGCCGGGGCGCACCCGGCGCTCGGCGAGGTCGAGTCGGGGCTGACCCTGCTCGGACTCGCCGGGATGTACGACCCGCCGCGGCCCGAGGTCCGGGACGCGGTGGACGCCTGCCGGCGCGCCGGCATCCGTATCGTCATGGTCACAGGTGACCATCCGCTGACCGCGGAGGCCGTGGCCCGCCGGGTCGGCATCGTGCGGGGGCCGGCCCCGTCCGTGGCCACCGGCGCGCAGCTGGACGCGCTGGACGACGACGGCCTGGACGCGCTGCTGGCGGGCTCCACGGAGCTGCTGCTCTGCCGGGTCAGTCCCGAGCACAAGATGCGGGTGGTCACCGCGCTGCAGCGGCGCGGTGAGGTCGTCGCCGTCACCGGGGACGGCGCCAACGACGCGCCCGCCCTCAAGCACGCGGACATCGGGGTCGCCATGGGCGCCTCCGGTACGGACGTGGCCCGCGAGGCCGCGGTGATGGTGCTGCTCGACGACTCCTTCGCGTCCATCACCACCGCCGTGGGCCTCGGCCGTTCCGTCTACCGCAACATCCGCAAGTTCCTGATCTACCTCTTCAGCCACAACATCGCCGAGCTCGCCCCGATCCTCGCGGCGACCTTCGCCGGCTTCCCGCTGGTGCCGATCACGGCCATCCAGGTCCTGGCCATCGACCTCGGCTCCGACGTGCTGCCGGCACTGGCACTCGGCGCCGAGCCGATGGAGCGCGACGTCATGGACAGCCCGCCCCGTCCGCGCCGTGAACGGCTGTTCTCGGCGGCCGTCATGGGCCGCATACTCTTCCTCGGCGGTATCCAGGCGATCGGCGTGTGTGCCGTCTTCTTCTGGCACATCCACGCCTCCGGCATCCCCTACGCCGACTTCACCAGGACCGATCCCGTCTACCGGGAGGCGATCACCATGGTCCAGGCCGGCATCGTCGTCAGCCAGTTCTTCAACGCGCTCGCGGTACGCACCGACCGGCAGAGCGTCTTCCGTGTCGGCCTGCTGAGCAATCCCTGGCTGCTCGCGGCCGGCGGCTTCGGCATCGGCCTGATGGCCGCCATCAGCTACGCGCCACCGCTCCAGGCCGTCTTCGGCACGGCACCGCTGGCCCCTGCCGACTGGGCGGTCCTGACCGGGTTCGGAGCGCTGCTGCTGGCCGCCGAGGAACTGCGCAAGTGGGTGTTGCGACGGCGCGGCACCACTCCGGGGGGAGAGACGCCATGAGAGTGATCATCGTGGGGTGCGGCCGGGTGGGAGCCGCCCTCGCCGTCCAGCTGACCGCCGAGGGGCACGACGTTCGTGTGGTCGACCGGCAGTCCAGGGCGCGCAGGCGGCTCCCGCCCGGCTTCCCCGGTGCCTTCCATCCGGGCAACGGCTTCAGCAGGCCGGTACTGGAAGCGGCCGGCGTCGCCCACGCGGACGCGCTCGTCGCGGTCACCTCCGGGGACAACGGCAACATCGTCAGCGCGCGCACCGCGAAGGAGACCTACCGGGTACCGATCGTTCTGGCCCGCATCCACGATCCCCGGCGTGCGGCCATCTACCGCGACCTGGGCATCCCGGCGATCTCCAGTGTCCGGTGGGCCGTGGACCGCATCCACCAGATGCTGCTGCACCGGCACCTGACCACGGAACTGTCCTTCGGCAGCGGCGAGACCGTCGTGGTGCGCTCGCGGCTGCCGGCCCATCTCACCGGGCGGCGGCTGACCGACCTCGACGTCGACGGGGAGATCCGCGTGGTGGAGGTGACCCGGGCCGGCCGCTCCATGCTGCCGGCCCGCGACGTCCTGGCCGAACCGGGTGACGTGGCCACCTTCGCCGTCGCCGCGACCGCCCTGAGCCGGTTGCGCGGCTTTCTGGACAAGGAGCTGGGAACGTGAAGGTCCTCATCGCCGGCGCGGGCCGCCTCGGCACCCGGATCGCCCAGGTACTGGCCGCGGCACACAACGACGTCACCCTCGTCGAACTCGACGAGGAACGGATCGCCGAGATCGAGGAGGTGCCCAGCGTGCGCCTGGTGGCCGGGGACGCCTGCGAACCGGTGCTCCTCGAACGCGCGGGCGTCCTGACCTGCGACCTCCTCATCGCCGCCACCGGCCAGGACGAGGACAACCTCGTCATCTCCCTGCTCGCCAAGCGCCGGTTCGGTGTGGCACGCGTCGCCGCGCGGGTCAACGACGCGGAGAACGGCTGGCTCTTCGACGCACGGTGGGGCGTGGACGTGGCCGTGCCCGCGGCCACCCCGCTGATCTCCCTCATCGAGGAGGCGACCGGGGCGACGGACACGGTGGCGCTGCTGCGGCTGAGCAAGGCGGGCGTCGATGTCATCGAGACGGCGATCACCGAGGACTCCCGGGCCGCGGGTCACCTCCTGGGCGAGGTCGAGCTGCCGGCCGGGACCGTCGTCGCCACCATCGTGCGCGGCGGACGTCCCACGGTGCCGGGCCCCGGCGTACGGCTCCTGCCGGGTGACGAGCTGCTGCTCGTCTCGCACGAGGCGACCGAGCAGGAGATCCACGCGGCCTTCCAGTGAGCACCGACGTGCTCGTCGCCGTCGGGGATCAGCCGGGTCGCCTTCTCCGGGGCCGGACGGCGGTACGGAGGGGACCTTCGGCCCTGTGAAGGGGATCCGGCACCGGACGATGGTGGACAAACAGGACGGACCAAGCGGACTCCGTCCTTGCGGACCTGAGGAGGCAAGCGATGCACACGGCACAGTGGAAGGTCAATCTCCACCTCTTCGAGGAAGACGACGGAACGACCAAGGCACGCGTGGTGCTGGACACGGGAAGCACCTCACTCACGGCCCAGGGGACCGCGCACTGCCGCCCGACCGACAGCAACGTACCGGAGATCGGCGACGAACTCGCGGCGGGCAGGGCCATGAACGACCTGTCCCGGCAGCTTCTGCGCATTGCCGAACGGGACATCGAGAGTGCCGGGGCGAACCGGCCGGCCGACCGTGCGACGACCGGCTGGCCCGCCTGAACGAACGCTTGCCCGACGACTCCAGGAGAGGACGGCACGGCTGCGGCTGGGGCTCACCCGGGCAGAGACGGCCGCTCGCGCCAGGATGGCTCCGGCACTCCTCGCCCACCTGGAGGATCGTCCCGATGCCCCGAGCCTGACGGCCCTCATCGGGCCGGCCGACGCGCTGGGGCTCGACGCGCTGTACGGCGGCGGTGCCGGCCCCCCGCCCGGGCAGGGGCACGCCCTGCCCGCCCACGGCTCCTGGACCTCAGGGCGGAGGAGTGCCGGGCCCTGCTCCGCACGCACGGGGTCGGACGCGTCGCGCTGTCGACGCCGGACGGCCGGGTCTTCCGGACGCCGCCCGACTCCGTCACCGCCCTGTCCGTGGACGAGGACGTCGCCTTCGAGGTCGACCACGTGGACGAGGCGCTGAGTCAGGGCTGGAACGTGCCGGCCGTCGGGCACGCGGCCCTGCGCGCGATGTGAATGTCGGTCGGGATCCGCCCGGCCTCCACGGTCACTTCTTCAGCTCCGCGGCGATCCCGGACGCCCACGCCCGCACCGTGTCGAAGTCCCGGAAGTCCCCGCCCTTCCCGGCCCGCACGATCCGCCGGGCCAGCCATCCGTCGGCGTCCTCTTCGAGGCAGCCCCCGAAGGTGACGTGCCCGCGCGCGTGCAGGTCCCGCATCGCGCGGCGCACCGCGCGCACGGGCGGAATGTCCCGCGCGGCGGCGGAGTCGTCGAGCGGACCGCTGCTGAAGAACCACACGGGACGCTCGGCGAGATCCCTGCCGTGGCGGCGGACGAACGTCCGCGCGTCCTTGTGCCAGCGGCCGGCGTACAGGCCGCCGCCGACCACGACCGCGTCGTAGCGCGTCACGAAGGGCACGCACACGGCTCGCATCGTCTCGACGGTCAGCCCGTTCTCGCGCAGGGTGTCGGCGATCGACTCCGCGATGTGCGCTGTCGATCCGTTCCTGCTGCCGTAGGTGACTAACACCGTGCCGGTCATGGGAAGGTCCCCCTCTCAGAGTCCGCGCGGCCAGTCGTCGGCCGCGCCGTGCAGTGCCTGCTCCTCGCGGATGCGGGAGTCGTCCAGGCGGTAGGTGAGTCTGTCGATCACGTCGACCACGCCGTCGATCTGCCGGGTCATGGAGACGGCGATCTCGGTCTCGGTCCTGTGCTTCATGTGGCCGGCGAGCGTGACGACGCCCTCGGCCACGGACACCTCGACGCCGTGCGGCGGCAGCCACAGCGCGTGGACGAGGACTTCGTCGATCACTTCGTCACGGATCTCGCCGTCGGGGCGCAGGAAGACCTGGAGCAGGTCGCGCCGCGTGACGATGCCGACCAGCCGGTCCTCCTCGTCCAGGACGGGAAGCCGCTCCACCCGCCGTTCGGCCATGGTGCGTGCCGCCTCGACGATGGTGTTCTCGGCGTGCACCGTGACCGGCGGGTCCGACATCAGGTCTCCGGCCGTGCGGGCCCGCGCCTTGGCGGCCTGCCTTCTGGCGCCGCGCGTCAGCCGCACCAGCGACGCACGGTGGTTCTCCCCGAGGGCACCCGGCGCGGTGGCCTGGCGGGCCATGAGGTCCGTCTCGGAGACGACCCCGATGACCTTGTCGTCGTCGTCGACCACGGGGAGCCCGCTGATCCGGTTGTCGGCCAGGAGCCGCGCGACCTCCTTGAACGGCGTCCCGCACGAGGCGTGGACGACGTCGGTGGTCATCACGGAGCCCACCTTGTTGTGCCTCATCTCGGTTCCCTCCTCGGCCCTCAGCGGAGCCGGCGCAGATAGGGGTCCTGTGGCCGGCGCGGCAGCAGTCGTACCCGGGCGTCGAGCACGGTGGCGCCGTCCGCCGTGGCCAGGACGGGGTTGAAGTCGGCCTCGGCGAGCTGCGGCAGGTCCGCGGCCATCCGGGACAGCCGCTGAAGCAGCTGCTCCAGGGCTTCGAGGTCGACGGGCCCGTTGCCGCGGGTGCCGAGGAGCAGGGGTGCGCAGCGCGGGGACGTGATCAGGTCGTGCACGTCGTGGTCGGTGAGGGGCGCGAGGCGTGCGGCGTGGTCGGCGAGGATCTCGGTGGCCGTGCCGCCGAGCCCGAACAGCACGAGCGGGCCGAACACCTCGTCCTGGACGACACCGGCGAACAGCTCGGTGCCGCGCCGGGCGAGCGGCTGGACGACCACGCCGCTCATCAGATGGCCGAAGCGGGTCTCCAGGTCCCGGAACGCGGCGCGCACCTGCGGCTCCCCGCGCAGGTCGAGGTGGACCGCCCGCTCCTCGCTCTTGTGGACCAGGCCCGGCCAGTGGGCCTTCATGACCACCCGGCCGTCGGCGCCCCGCAGCCGTTCGGCGGCGCGGACGGCGTCGTCCTCGGTCTCGGCCCAGGCCCACGGGATCTGCGGGAGGCCGTAGCAGGCAAGCAGGTCGGCGCAGGTACGCGGGTCGAGCCAGCCGCCCTGCGGGTGCTCGGCCAGGTAGGCGTCCGCGACGGCGTGGGCGCGCCCGGTGTCGACGTCGTGGAGTTCGGCCACGGTGCCGGCCGGCCGGGCGAGCCACGCCGCGCGGTCTACCGCGTGGGCCAACGCCCGCGCCGCCGCCTGTGGTTCGGCGTAGGACGGGATGGAGCCGCCCTCGTCGGCGGCGGGCAGCAGCCGGACCGGGAGGTCCTGCTCCAGACGGACGGCGAGGACCGGCTTGGGCCTGCGTCCGGGGGCTCCGGTGACGGCCCGTGCCAAGTCGTCGCCGATCGCGGTGGCGAGGGCGGTCGGGACCAGGGCCACCAGGACGGCGTCCACGCCCGGGTGCTCCATGAGCGTGTCGACGCAGTCCGTGAGCTGTTCCTCGGTCACAGCGGCGGTGGCGTCGACCGGGTTACCGACGACGGCCCCGTCGGGCAGTACGGCGAGCAGTTCGTCGGTCGTCGCCGGGGTGAACGACGGCAGCGCGAGCCCTGCCTCGGCGCAGGCGTCGGCGGCCAGGACCCCCGCTCCGCCCGCGTTGGTGACGACGGCCACACGGTTGCCTGCCGGCAGTGTCTGGGAGTGGAGCAGCGCGGCCGCCTCCAGGAGTTCACCGACCGAGCTGGTGGCGGTGATGCCGGCCTGGGTGAACAGGGCCCGGCGGGTCATGGTGGGGGTGGCGGCGGCCGCGGTGTGCGAGGCGGCGGCCCGGCGGCCGGCCGTGGACCGGCCTGCGTCCACGGTCAGCACCGGCATCCGGCGGGCCACCCGGCGGGCGGTGCGGGAGAACCCGCGGGGGTTGCCGAAGGACTCCAGGTGCAGCAGGGCGAGGTCGGTGCGGCCGTCGGTCTCCCACCACTGGAGCATGTCGTTGCCGCTGACGTCGTACTTGTCGCCCAGCGAGACGAACGAGGACACGCCGATGCCGAGCCGGGACAGGCCGTCCAGCAGGGCGATACCGATGCCTCCGGACTGGACGGCGACGCCGGCACTGCCGGGACGGGGGTGGCGGTCGGCGAAGGTGGCGTCCAGGCGCAGGCCGGGCTCGGTGTGGGAGATGCCGAGGCAGTTGGGGCCGACGAGTCGCATGCCGTAGGTGTGGCAGGCGGTACGGAGTGCCCGGGCCTGGTCGGGATCGAGTCCCGAGGTGACGACCAGGAGGGCGCGCACGCCCGCCCTGCCGCACTCCTCCGCGATGACCGGGACCGCCGCCGCGGGGACCGCCACGACCACCAGGTCCGGTGTCCTGGGCAGGGCGCTGACGGACGGGTAGCAGGGCACCCCGAGGACCGAGGTCACGCTGGGGTTCACGGCGAAGAGGCGACGGGTGTAGCCGCCGGTCCTGATGTGGTGGAGGATCGCCCGGCCCACCGAGCCCGGTTTGCGTCCGGCGCCGGCCACGGCGACCGCTTCCGGGCACAGCAGCGGCCGCAGACTCGCCACATCCGCGGCGCGGCCCCGGGACTCGACGGCCGAGAGGTAGGCGTCGTCCTCGTCGAGGTGGATCGTGCAGCGCGTCTCCGGGCCCTCGAAACGGCGGGAGGTCCGCAGGCCGAGGTCGGCGAAGAGCCGGAGCACCTCGTGGTTCTCGCTCAGCGCGTCGGCCGTGAAGACGGTGATGCCGTCGGCGCGAGCCGCCGAGACCAGGTGCTCGACGAGAAGCGTGCCGACCCCGCGGTGGTGCAGTCCGTCGGCAACGGCGACGGAGATCTCCGCGGAGTCCCCCGCGTCTGCGGTCTCGTACTCGGCGAGGCCGAGCACCCGGCCCCCCGTCTCGGCCAGCAGTGCCCCGTAACCGGGGCGGGCCGGGGCGCAAGCCCGGTCTGCGGCCATAGCGGCCGAGCGCCGGCTCACCGAGAAGAACCTCAGGCGGAGGTTCTCCGCGGACATCTCCTCGTAGAACCCCTTCACCCGGGAGTGGTCGCCGGGAGTCACGGGCCGGATGCACACGGTGGACCCGTCCGCGAGCAGCGCGTGGGCCGAAGATCGTTCGAGCAGGTCGTCGGTCATCGCGGGTCTCCTCCGTACCGGTTCGTGCTTCGAGCATCCCGCTCGGCGGGACCTGGTCCCATGGGCTGTCCGGGACGAGGTGGGGGCCGATCGGCCCCCGATCACGAGGCCGGGTGGGAGCCGAGGCGGCCGAGCGCGACTGCCCCCGCCGGCGGCCGGGGTTCCGGCCGGCCGACGGGGGCGGGACGAGATGGCTCCGGCAGCCCGGATCAGTCCTCGGTCACCAGGGCGGTGAGGTCCAGGAGCCGGTTGGTGTAGCCCCACTCGTTGTCGTGCCGGCCGAAGACCTTGGCCGGGGTGCCGGTGGCCCGGGTCAGGGCCGGGTCGAAGACGCCGTCGCTCGATGTGCCCGAACGTCAAGTCGTAATCAAGGAGATGGGCGAGCGTGGCGGTGAACCTCTTTCGGGGTCGGTGGTGTTCAGGCGTTCCAGGTCCAGTCGGCGACCTCGGGCAGGTCGGTGCCGTGTTCGCGGATCCAGGC
>NZ_JBHZAN010000016.1:196704-218823 GCF_042754285.1 Streptomyces sp. NPDC059224 | reverse complement strand
ACTCTGAGGAGTGGGGCGCCCTTCCGTCGTAGGGTGTCCGCCGGGCTTCGCAGGACGTGCCCCTACTGGGCGCCCGGACGCACCAGACCGCTCTCGTACGCGTACACCGCCGCCTGCACCCGGTCCCGCAGCCCCAGCTTGGTCAGCACATGCCCCACATGCGTCTTCACCGTGGTCTCGCTGACGAACAGGTCGGCGGCGATCTCCGCGTTCGACAGCCCCCGCGCGACCAGCTTCAGCACCTCCACCTCACGGTCGGTGAGCGTGTGCAGGGTGTCCGGCACCGGCTCCTCACCGGACGGCAGGTGCGTGGCGTACTTGTCCAGCAGCCGGCGCGTGATGCTCGGCGCGAGCATCGCCTCGCCGCCCGCCACCACCCGGATCGCCTGCACCAGCTCGTTGGCCGGGGCGTCCTTCAGCAGGAAGCCGCTGGCACCCGCGCGCAGCGCCTCCACCACGTACTCGTCCAGATCGAACGTGGTCAGCACCAGCACCTTCGCCGGGCCGTCCCGGCCGGGTCCGGTGATCTGCCGGGTCGCCTCCACGCCATCCATCCGCGGCATCCGGATGTCCATCAGCACCACGTCCGGCTGGAGGGCGCGCACCTGGTCGAGAGCCTGAAGGCCGTCTCCGGCCTCGCCCACGACCGCGATGTCCTGCTCGGCCTCCAGGATCATCCGGAACCCGGTTCGCAGCAGCGGCTGGTCGTCGACCAGTAGGACGCGGATGGCCACGGTGAGTCTCCTTCGCTAGTCCGCGCCCATTCTGCCCTGCGCCGCGTCCTCGGACTCGGCCGACCTCACCGGCAGCGGGTACGGCGGGGGAGTACCGCCGAACTCCGGGCAGTGCGCCTGGTGGTCGCACCAGCCGCACAGCTTCGTCGGACGCGGCCGCCACTGCCCGGACTCCGTCGCCTGCCGGATCGCCTCCCACAGCGCCAGCAGCTTGCGCTCCACCCGCTCCAGATCGGCCACCACCGGGTCGTACGTCAGGACGTCGCCGCTGCCGAGATAGACCAGCTGCAGCCGCCTCGGCACCACGTTCTTCAGCCGCCACACCACCAGCGCGTAGAACTTCATCTGGAACAGCGCGCCTTCGGCGTACTCCGGTCTGGGCGCCTTGCCGGTCTTGTAGTCGACGATCCGCACCTCACCCGTGGGCGCCACGTCGACCCGGTCGATGATCCCGCGCAGCCGCAGCCCCGACTCCAGCTCGGTCTCGACGAACAGCTCCCGCTCCACCGGCTCCAGCCGCGCCGGATCCTCCAGCGTGAACCACCGCTCGACGAGCCGCTCCGCCTCGCCCAGCCAGCGGGCCAGCCGCTCGCCCTCGGGATCGTCCGCGAACAGCTCCCCGACCTCCGGCCTGCTCTCCCGCAGCCGGTCCCACTGCCCCGGAACCAGCGACTTGGCCCGCGGCGCCGTCCGCTCCGCGGCGGGCGCGTCGAAGAGCCGCTCGAGAACCGCGTGCACCAGCGTCCCCCTGGTCGCCGCCTCGCTCGGCTTCTCCGGCAGCCGGTCGATCACCCGGAACCGGTACAGCAACGGACACTGCATGAAGTCACTGGCCCGCGACGGCGACAGCGACGCCGGCGGACCGGGCGCCGCCGGGCGCACCGCCGTGACCGGCTCTTCCCCCCGCGCGACGGCCACGTTCTCGGCCTGTGCGGCGTCCTCGATGCTGCTCTCCATGACCACAGACCATACGGCCCGCCACTGACAGTCACCCAACCCGCGCGACGCCCCGGCCAACACAAGGGGTGCCGGGGCGAAACGCGTCACGACGGCCGCATACCATCGACCGGAGACGACGTTTCTAACGAGGGGACACCGTGGACGTGAGCGGCGGGAGCGGGCAGCCCCGGTCGGACGACGCCGAACCGGCCGAGCAGCCCGCAGGTCCTACGGCCCCGACCGACGACGGAGGCCCGGACCTCGCCGACGCCCCGAAGGCCCCGCCCCGGGCCGGGACGCCCGGCGGTGACGGGAAACCGGAGCGGGAACCGTCCGGCGAGGCACCCGCACCGGAGAACGAGAGCGCGAAGACGCCTCCCGAGCTCCCGGCCGCGGCCCCGGGCGCTGCCGGTCCCGACGAGGCTCGCGCTGCCGGCTCGGACGGGACCGGCGCTCCCGGCCCCGGCCCGGCCGGCGAGCGCAGCCACGCGCACGGCGGGATGACGAAGGGGCAGCCGCCGCGGCGGCCCAAGGAGCCCGGCGGCGGCCTGCTCATGGGGCGGCCCTTCGGCGTACCCGTGTACGTCGCCCCCAGCTGGTTCGTGGTCGCCGCGCTGATCACCTGGGTCTTCGGCGGCCAGCTCGACCGCGTGCTGCCCGAACTCGGCGCCGCCCGCTACCTCGTCTCCCTCTTCTTCGCCATCGCCTTCTACGCCTCCGTCCTGGTCCACGAACTGGCCCACACGGTCGCCGCGATCCGCTTCAAACTCCCCGTCCGCCGCATCCAGCTGCAGTTCTTCGGCGGTGTCTCCGAGATCGAGAAGGAGGCCGAGACCCCCGGACGGGAGTTCGTGCTGGCCTTCGTCGGCCCCCTGCTCTCGCTCGTCCTCTCCGGCCTCTTCTACCTCGCCATGCAGGCCGTCGAGCCCGGCACGGTCCCCGGCGTCCTGCTGGCCGGCCTGATGGTCTCCAACCTCATCGTGGCCATCTTCAACCTGCTGCCCGGCCTGCCCCTCGACGGCGGCCGGATGCTCCGTGCCGTCGTCTGGAAGATCACCGGCCGGCCCATGAGCGGCACCGTCGCCGCGGCCTGGGTCGGCCGCGCCCTCGCCGTCTCCGTGCTGATCGGCCTCCCGCTGCTCAACTACTCGGGCGCCTTCGGCGGCGGCACCGAGAACGCCAACGGCATGGACGCCCTCACCGACGGCCTGCTCGCCGCCGTCCTCGCCGCGATCATCTGGACCGGCGCCGGCAACAGCCTGCGCATGGCGCGGCTGCGCGAACACCTTCCGGAGCTGCGCGCCCGCACCCTCACGCGCCGTGCCGTGCCCGTCGAGACCGGGACCCCCCTGTCGGAGGCCCTGCGCCGCGCCAATGCCGCCGGGGCCCGCGCCCTGGTCGTCGTCGACGCCGACGGCACCCCGCTCTCCCTGGTCCGGGAGGCCGCCATCGTCGGCGTACCCGAGCACCGCCGCCCCTGGGTCGCGGTCAGCGGCCTGGCCCAGGATCTTACCGACGGCATGCGCGTCTCCGCGGAACTGGCCGGCGAGGACCTCCTCGACGTGCTGCGCGCCACCCCCGCCACCGAGTACCTGGTGGTCGAGGAGACCGGCGAGATCTACGGCGTCCTGTCGGCGGCGGACGTGGAGCGGGCCTTCGTCAGGGCCATGGCCCGGCCGTCCTAGCGGCCGCCCTGGTGGTCGGACCCCTCCACAAACCCCGGTAGGCTGTTCACATGTCCGAACCGACCGGTGCCGCCCGCAGGCGCGGGCCCTTCAAGGTCGGGGACCAGGTTCAGCTGACCGACCCCAAGGGCCGCCACTACACGTTCACGCTCGAAGCAGGGAAGAACTTCCACACCCACAAGGGCTCCTTCCCGCACGACGAACTGATCGGTGCTCCCGAGGGCAGCGTTGTCCGCACCACCGGCAACGTGGCCTACCTCGCGCTGCGCCCCCTGCTCCCCGACTACGTCCTGTCCATGCCCCGCGGGGCTGCCGTCGTCTACCCCAAGGACGCGGGGCAGATCCTCTCCTTCGCCGACATCTTCCCCGGCGCCCGCGTCGTCGAAGCCGGCGTCGGCTCCGGCTCGCTCAGCAGCTTCCTGCTGCGTGCCATCGGCGACCAGGGCATGCTGCACAGCTACGAGCGGCGCGAGGACTTCGCCGAGATCGCCCAGCAGAACGTGGAGCGCTACTTCGGCGGCCCGCACCCCGCCTGGCAGCTCACCGTCGGCGACCTCCAGGACAACCTCTCGGACACCGACGTCGACCGCGTCATCCTCGACATGCTCGCCCCCTGGGAGTGCCTGGAGGCCGTCTCCAAGGCGCTCGTGCCCGGCGGCATCCTGTGCTGCTACGTCGCCACCACCACCCAGCTCGCGCGGACCGTGGAGTCCATCCGCGAGATCGGCTGCTTCAACGAGCCGACCTCCTGGGAGACGATGATCCGCAACTGGCACGTGGAGGGACTGGCCGTCCGCCCCGACCACCGGATGATCGGCCACACCGGCTTCCTGCTCACCGCCCGCCGCCTCGCCGACGGCGTCGAGCCGCCCATGCGCCGCCGCCGCCCCGCCAAGGGTGCCTACGGCGAGGACTACGAGGGTCCCAACGCCGACGGCGGCGCCGGCCGCTGAGCCGTCGCCCCGCTCTTCCCCTCGCCGCCTCAACGCGTGAGCGCCGCTGCGGAGTTCCCCGGTCCGACCGGAACTCGGCAGCGGCGCTCACGCATTGACGGGCCCCGCCGGCTTCCCCCCGGCTCCCCTCCCGGCTCCCCTCCCGGCTCCCCTCCCGGCTCCGCCGTGCCACGTCGCTTCCCGCCGTCGCGGACGCCGCCAGGGGCGCAAGCCGCCCGTCGCCGGAAGCCCACCCCGCCGTTCCCCACCCGCTGTGACGTGTGGCACTATGCAGGCCATCCCCACCGGCACAGGCCTCACAGGAGACACTCCTAGTGCAGCAATCCGTGGTCCCGGAGCTCGCTCACACCGACAGCCGTCCCATGCACTGGCTCGCCACGGCCACTGCCCTGACCGGTGTCGTCGCTCTGTCATCCCTCTTCCAGCCGGGCGCGGCCAAAGCCGCCCAGTCCTCGGCCGGCACCGAGCCGAAACCCACCCCCGCGGCCACGGCCCCGCCCAGCACCGCCGGCGTGGACTTCCCCCTCGACTGCGGCCCCGTGAAGGAGGTGGTCGTCAAGAAGGCCACCGGTGACCTCGACGGCGACGGCAGACCGGAAACCGTGGCGGTGGTCCACTGCGACTCGGCCATGGGCACCCCGCCGGACGGCGTCTACGTCCTCACCCAGGCCGCCGGTGCCACCCGGCCCCGGGTCGTCGCCACGCTCGTCGACCCCAAGGACCGGATCACGGTCACCGACTTCACCGTCGCCGCCAGGAGGGTCACCGCGAACCTGCTCGGCTATTCCTCGGACAACGTGCCCAGTTGCTGTCCGGACGTGAAGACCGCCGCCACCTGGCAGTGGAACGGCCGCATGTTCGCCCGCTCCGCCCCGGCGGCCAGCAGCAGCGTCTGACCGCCGTACCCGCACGACCCCGGGGCCACGCGGGGTGGCCGGAAAGTCACTCCGCGTCGGGCCCGTACACCTCGACGCGGTCCGCGACCCGGCGCACATGGATGCACTCGCCCGGACACTCCCGCGCCGAATCCACCACGTCCGTCAGCAGCGGCAGCGGCACCGGCGCGGTCGCCCCCTGGGTCTGCAGCAGCTCGTCGTCCGTGCCCTTCACATAGGCCAGGCCGTCGATGTCCAGCTCGAACACCTCCGGGGCGTACTGGGCACAGATCCCGTCACCCGTACAAAGATCCTGGTCGATCCAGACCTCGAGCGCCTCCGCGCCGGCCAGGGCCTCCTGCTGCACGGTCATCTCTCCTGCCGTCGAAAGCGCCGGACGGCCGGACCAGGCCGTCACCCGGTCCCGCCCCGGCGGGTGTTGAACTCCCTCGACCCTACCTCCGCCCGAACCGCCCTCGGTCGGGCCCGCCACCCGCGCACCCGCCCGCGCATCCACCCGCCCCCCGGCGCCCCCGCAGGCCCCCTCCGGGCCGTGCGCGCGGCGCACCGGGCCGCACGGGACGACGGCGCTCGGCCACCGGATCGATCGACTTGAGCCAACCCGCGGCCCGCGTCCGCACTCACCCGGGCCGCCCGGCCGGTCGCTCTGTGTAAGGAAGCCCTGGCCGGGGCACAACTCCTGAACCGGCATCGGAGCGGACAACTCCGGTCAGTCACGAAGGGTTTTGACCGCTCCTGGCCCGGAACACGCAGCTTCCGCATCGCGTTGAGTGGGTATCCACCGGGCACGGGGGAGAAGCAACGGGTGACCGACGACACACCTTGACAGTCTTTGTGATCTAGGGGTTTCAATCGACACCCACCCAGGTAGGGTCTGGAAGCGTCCAGCTCCCCTTGGAGGAGGTGAGGACCGTGGCAGCCCACGACGACGACATGAACCGCGGCATCCGCCCGGGACGAGGGTCCGACGACCCGGCCGGGCAGATCGCTTATCTTGAGCAGGAGATCGCCGTCCTGCGACGCAAGCTCGCCGACTCTCCGCGACACACGAGGATTCTCGAAGAGCGGATCGTCGAGCTGCAGACGAACCTGGCCGGCGTGTCCGCCCAGAACGAACGACTCGCGAACACCCTCCGCGAGGCCCGCGACCAGATCGTGGCCCTCAAGGAAGAGGTCGACCGGCTCGCACAGCCGCCGGCCGGCTTCGGTGTCTTCCTCACGGCGAACGAGGACGGCACCGCCGACATCTTCACCGGCGGCCGCAAACTGCGGGTGAACGTCAGCCCAAGCGTTGACCTGGACGAGCTCAGGCGCGGCCAGGAAGTCATGCTCAACGAGGCGCTCAACGTGGTCGAGGCCATGGAGTACGAGCGCGTCGGCGACATCGTCACCCTCAAGGAGATCCTCGAGGACGGCGAGCGCGCCCTCGTCCTCGGGCACACCGACGAGGAGCGGGTGGTACGTCTCGCCGAGCCGCTGCTCGACGTGAACATCCGTCCCGGCGACGCCCTGCTCCTCGAACCCCGCTCCGGCTACGTCTACGAGATCGTGCCGAAGAGCGAGGTCGAAGAGCTCGTCCTCGAAGAAGTGCCCGACATCGGCTACGAGCAGATCGGCGGCCTCGGCGGCCAGATCGAGGCCATCCGCGACGCCGTCGAGCTCCCGTACCTCTACCCGGACCTGTTCAAGGAGCACGAACTGCGCCCGCCCAAGGGCGTCCTGCTCTACGGCCCCCCCGGATGCGGCAAGACGCTCATCGCCAAGGCCGTGGCCAACTCGCTGGCCAAGAAGGTCGCCGAGGTCACCGGCCAGGCCGCCGGCAAGAGCTTCTTCCTCAACATCAAGGGCCCCGAGCTCCTGAACAAGTACGTCGGCGAGACCGAGCGGCAGATCCGCCTCGTCTTCCAGCGTGCCCGGGAGAAGGCCAGCGAGGGCACCCCCGTCATCGTCTTCTTCGACGAGATGGAGTCGCTCTTCCGTACCCGTGGTTCCGGTGTCAGCTCGGACGTGGAGAACACCATCGTCCCGCAGCTGCTCGCCGAGATCGACGGTGTCGAAGGCCTGCAGAACGTGGTCGTCATCGGCGCCTCCAACCGCGAGGACATGATCGACCCCGCCATCCTCCGCCCCGGTCGTCTCGATGTGAAGATCAAGATCGAGCGCCCGGACGCCGAGGCGGCCAAGGACATCTTCGGCAAGTACCTCACCGAGCGCCTGCCACTGCACTCCGACGACGTCGGCGAGCACGGCGGCAGCAAGGGCACCACCGTCGCCAGCATGATCCAGACGGCAGTGGAACACATGTACGCCGAATCCGAGGAGAACCGCTTCCTGGAAGTCACCTACGCCAACGGCGACAAGGAAGTCCTGTACTTCAAGGACTTCAACTCCGGCGCGATGATCGAGAACATCGTCGGACGTGCCAAGAAGATGGCGATCAAGGACTTCCTCGAACACAAGCAGAAGGGTCTGCGCGTCTCCCACCTCCTCCAGGCCTGCGTGGACGAGTTCAAGGAGAACGAGGACCTGCCCAACACCACCAACCCCGACGACTGGGCCCGAATCTCCGGAAAGAAGGGTGAACGGATCGTCTACATCCGTACCCTCATCACCGGAAAGCAGGGCGCGGACACCGGGCGCTCCATCGACACGGTGGCAAACACCGGGCAGTACCTGTAAAACGCAGGGCGGCTGCGGGTGCCCCCACCGGGTACCCGCAGCCGACTGTTTTTCCGGCCAGGACCGGAACCGAGGCGAGCAAGGCAATGACGCAAATGATCTCCCCACCAGCGCAAAGGCGTTCTAGGCTCTTTCCTACCGCCGAGTCGCGCAGTGCGGGGACGGGCACCGCACACGCACCGGAGCGCCAGCGGTACGCGAGCGGAGCCCACGACCGAGGGCTCCGCCGGGCAAGGAGGGCCGCATGACCGTACGGCGAGTAATGGGCATCGAGACGGAGTACGGCATCTCCGTCCCCGGCCACCCCAATGCCAATGCCATGCTCACCTCGTCCCAGATCGTCAACGCCTACGCGGCGGCGATGCACCGGGCCCGCCGGGCCCGCTGGGACTTCGAGGAGGAGAACCCGCTGCGGGACGCCCGAGGATTCGACCTCGCCCGCGAGGCCGCCGACTCCAGCCAGCTCACCGACGAGGACATCGGCCTCGCCAACGTCATCCTCACCAACGGCGCCCGTCTCTACGTGGACCACGCCCACCCCGAGTACAGCGCCCCCGAGGTCACCAACCCGCGTGACGCCGTCCTGTGGGACAAGGCCGGCGAACGCATCATGGCCGAGGCCGCCGAGCGGGCCGCCCAGCTCCCCGGTGCCCAGCCCATCCACCTCTACAAGAACAACACCGACAACAAGGGCGCCTCCTACGGCACGCACGAGAACTACCTGATGAAGCGGGAGACCGCCTTCTCGGACATCGTGCGCCACCTCACCCCCTTCTTCGTCTCCCGCCAGGTCGTCACCGGCGCGGGCCGCGTCGGCATCGGCCAGGACGGCCACGAGCACGGCTTCCAGCTCAGCCAGCGCGCCGACTACTTCGAGGTCGAGGTCGGCCTGGAGACGACCCTCAAGCGCCCCATCATCAACACCCGCGACGAGCCGCACGCGGATGCCGAGAAGTACCGCCGGCTGCACGTGATCATCGGCGACGCGAACCTGTCGGAGATCTCGACCTACCTGAAGCTCGGGACCACGGCCCTGGTCCTCTCGATGATCGAGGACGGGTTCATCGCGGTCGACCTCGCCGTCGACCAGCCCGTACGGACCCTCCACCAGGTCTCCCACGACCCCGGCCTCAAGCGTCTCGTCACGCTCCGCAGCGGCCGCACACTCACCGCCGTCCAGCTCCAGATGGAGTACTACGAGCTCTCCCGCAAGTACGTCGAGGAGCGCTACGGCGCCGACGCCGACGACCAGACCCGAGACGTCCTCCAGCGCTGGGAGGACACGCTGAACCGCCTGGAGAACGACCCCATGGGCCTCTCCGGCGAACTCGACTGGGTGGCCAAGAAGGAGCTCATGGAGGGCTACCGGCGCCGGGACGACCTCGACTGGGACGCGGCCAAGCTGCACCTCCTCGACCTCCAGTACGCCGACGTACGGGCCGAGAAGGGCCTCTACAACCGCCTGGCGGCCCGTGGGCGCATGAAGCGGCTGCTGACCGAGGCCGACGTGGAGAAGGCCCGTACGAGCCCACCGGAGGACACCCGCGCGTACTTCCGCGGCCGCTGCCTGGAGCAGTACGCCGACGACGTCGCCGCCGCCAGCTGGGACTCGGTCATCTTCGATCTGCCCGGCCGGGACAGCCTCCAGCGCGTCCCAACCCTGGAACCGCTACGCGGAACGCGAAATCACGTCAAGGAGCTCCTGGACCGCTGCCGCACCGCAGAAGACCTGGTCAGGGTCCTCTCCGGCGGCTGAACCGGCACCCGGACCGAACCGGGCGACCGGGGTCAAAATCCCGCCGCCCGGGAATCATCGAGGTGGCCCCCGTACGTTGGAGAAACTGCGGGGCCGATGTCGGACCCGGCTTGTAGGGTCTGATCATCACCGATCGGCAGGAATGCCGACCTGTCGACCATGTCGGGCGAACGCGAACTGAGCGGGGTGAGGGTTATGGCAACCAAGGACACCGGCGGCGGACAGCAGAAGGCGACGCGCTCCACCGAGGAGGTCGAGGAGCAGGCGGCGGAGTCGCAGGCTTCGGAGGACCTCAAGGAGCGTCACGAGAAGCTGAGCGACGATGTGGACTCGGTGCTGGATGAGATCGACGACGTCCTCGAGGAGAATGCCGAGGATTTCGTGAGGTCGTTCGTTCAAAAGGGTGGACAATAGTCACATTCATGAACGGCGGGGGGATGGAGAAGTGCTCGGCGTGCCAGGAGTTCCTACCGGCGGGCGCGTTCGCTGCAAACGCTTCCAGGCCTGACGGCCTTCAGGTGAACTGCCGCGAATGCGCCGCCGGCTCCTACCGACGCCGACGAGAGGCCCAGGGCAGAACAGTCCGCGTGAAGGTTCCTGTTCCGCTGGGCCATAAGCGGTGCCCGCAGTGCGAGGAGGTGAAGCCGCACTCGGAGTGGGAGCGCAACAAGTCGTCCTCGGACGGTTGGTCCAGCTACTGCCGAGAGTGCCGTGCGGAGCGGAACCGTGTCAGCTGTTTCCAACGCAAGTACGGCCTGAGTCCGGCCGATTTGGAAGCGCTGATCGCGCAGCAGCGCGGTATCTGCTGCATCTGCCTCGCGGCTCCCGCGGAGCATGTGGATCACTGCCACAAGACGGGTAGGGTCCGTGGCGTACTGTGCTTCAGCTGCAACGCCGCGCTGGGGCAGTTCAAGGATCAGCCCGAGGCCATAAGGCGGGCTGCAGCATACGTGGAAGGAAACGCGTGGAAGCCAACACTCGTAGCACCGGGCGTCTACCAGCTGCCTTCCTGACGCCTGGGTCCTCTTCGTTCATGGATTTTCTCGGTGAGCACCAGCCGGAACTGCTGCCCGGCAAGCGGCAGTTGCCGCCCACGCAGGGGGTGATCGAGGCACCGCACGGGACGACGATCGTGGCGGTGACCTTCGCCGGCGGCGTGGTGCTCGCCGGTGACCGTCGCGCCACGATGGGGAACGTGATCGCCCAGCGCGACATCGAGAAGGTGTTCCCCGCCGACGAGTACTCGGCGGTGGGTATCGCCGGCACCGCCGGCCTCGCCGTGGAGATGGTAAAGCTCTTCCAGCTGGAGCTGGAGCACTTCGAGAAGGTCGAGGGCGCCCAGCTGTCGCTGGAGGGCAAGGCGAACCGGCTGTCCACGATGATCCGCTCCAACCTCGGCATGGCCATGCAGGGCCTGGCCGTCGTGCCGCTGTTCGCCGGGTTCGACGTGGACCGGGGCAAGGGGCGGATCTTCTCGTACGACGTCACGGGCGGCCGTTCCGAGGAGCACAACTTCTCCGCGACGGGCTCCGGCTCGATCTTCGCGCGCGGGGCGATGAAGAAGCTGTTCCGTGAGGACCTGAGCGAGGAGCAGGCGACCACACTGGTGGTGCAGGCTCTGTACGACGCGGCCGACGACGACTCGGCGACCGGTGGTCCCGATGTCGCCCGCCGGATCTACCCGATCATCACCGTGATCACCGAGAACGGGTTCCGCCGGCTCACCGACGACGAGTCCTCCGAGCTCGCCCGTGCGGTGCTGGCGCGCCGCCTGGAGGAGCCGGACGGCCCGCGCGCGGCGCTGCTCTGAGGCGCCCGGCGCTTGTTGTGAAGGTGATCCCAGTGACTTCGACGGAACCCTAAGGAAAGGGACGGATACCGGTGTCGACGCCGTTCTATGTCTCACCTCAGCAGGCCATGGCGGACCGTGCGGAGTACGCCCGCAAGGGCATCGCGCGCGGCCGGAGCCTGGTGGTGCTCCAGTTCGCCGACGGCATCGTGTTCGTCGGTGAGAACCCCTCGCGTGCGCTGCACAAGTTCAGCGAGATCTACGACCGGATCGGTTTCGCGGCCGCCGGCAAGTACAACGAGTACGAGAATCTGCGGATCGGCGGTGTGCGCTACGCGGACCTGCGTGGTTACACCTACGACCGGGACGATGTGACGGCGCGTGGCCTTGCCAACGTCTACGCGCAGACGCTGGGCACGATCTTCTCCAGCGCGGCCGAGAAGCCGTACGAGGTGGAGCTGGTGGTGGCCGAGGTCGGGGAGACCCCGGAGGGCGACCAGATCTACCGGCTGCCGCACGACGGTTCGATCGTCGACGAGCACGGTTCGGTGGCGGTCGGCGGCAACGCGGAGCAGATCAGCAGCTATCTGGACCGTGAGCACCGCGAGGGCATGACCCTGGCGGAGGCGTTGAAGCTGGCCGTGACCGCTCTGTCGCGGGAGTCGAACGGCACGCAGCGGGAGATTCCGGCGGAGCGTCTGGAGGTCGCGGTGCTGGACCGCACGCGTCCGCAGAAGCGCAAGTTCAAGCGCATCGGCGGCCCGCAGCTGTCCCGGTTGCTGGAGTCGCAGGGCGCGGCCACGGCCGCGGCCGCCGAGGAGGCCGAGGAGTCCGGCGGCGACGTCGAGTAGTCCGTCCCGCCCCGCTTCGTGCGCCCCGTCCGGCGAGTCGTCCGGGCGGGGCGCGGGTGTGTGTGCGGCCGGACGCCTCCCGTATCCGGCCACGCCGCGCGGTCAGGACCGCGGCGGGGGCGCCGTGGAGCCCCGTACGACCAGCTCCACGGGGATGTCCCGGCGTTCTGGCGGGCGGCCCTCCAGGACGGCCAGGAGGGCGTGCATGCCGCGCTCGCCGAAAAGCTCGGCGTCCAGCCGTACGGTCGTGAGTTCGGGGTCGATGGCGGTGGCCAGGGCAAGGTCGTCGAGGCCGGTGACGGAGATGTCGTCGGGGACACGCAGGCCGCGGCGGCGCAGTGCCTTGTAGGCGCCGGCCGCGAGTTTGTCGTCGTCGCAGACGAGGGCGGTGGGCAGCGGGCCCGGTGCGGCGAGGGCCGCCTCGGTGGCGGCCAGGGCGCCTTCGATGGAGATCGGGGCGTGGACGGTGCGTACCGAGGCGCCGGGGACCTGTGCGGTGCGTGCGTCCAGTTCGCGGGCGCGCACCTCGAAGGTCCAGGAGGCGATGCCGGCGGCCAGATGGAGGAAGCGGCGGTGGCCGAGGCCCAGCAGGTGCTCGGCCACCTGGCGTACGCCGTCCGCGATGTCCAGGTTGACGGTGGCGGCTCCGAGGCTGCCGTCCGGATCGCTGTCGAGCATCACCAGGGGGAGCTGGTCGCCGCGGATGGCGGTGAGGGCGTCGGCTGCCATCGAGGAGGCGATGACTCCGTCGAGGGCGGCCTGGGAGGAGGCGAAGGGGTCGGGGGCGGGACCGATGCCCTCGGGGGAGGGGTAGAGCACCACGCCGAAGCCGTGGTCGGCGGCGACCCGGGCGGCGCCCGTGTAGACGCCCGCGAAGAACTCGGTGGTGAGCGCCGGGACGACGAGCAGGACGGTGCGGGTGCTGCCGAGCCGGAGGTTGCGGGCGGCGAGGTTGGGGCGGTAGCCGAGGTCGCGCGCGGCTTCCCGGACGCGTTCGGCGGTGGCCTCGGAGACCCGGCCGCGCCATTTGTCGCCTAGGACGAGTGACACGGCGGCCTGCGAGACGCCGGCGGCCTGGGCGACGTCGCGGCTCGTCGGGCGCGTGCTGCTGCGTGCCACCGGGTGCGGGCTCCTTCGTCTGGACGTGTGAACTGCGCACATGGTACGTATGGAAGCCGAGGTTATACGTAAAACTTGGAGGCGGACCATGGCCACGGGGTACCTGGAGATCCTCAGGGCGCGGCACGCGGTCCGCCTGCTGACGGGCACCTTGGTGGGGCGGCTGCCGAACGCCACCGCCGCGCTCGCGATCGTGCTGTTCGTGCGGGCGGAGGGCGGCACGTACAGCCTGGCGGGGGCGCTCGCGGCGGTGTACGGGGTCGCCAACGCGGTGGGCCAGCCGGTGCTGGGCCGGTGGGTGGACGTGCACGGGCAGCCGCGGGTCCAGCTGCCCGCGGCGCTCGCGTCGGCCCTCGCCATGGCCGGCTTCGCCTTCGCCGGCACCGATCCGCTGCCGCTCGCCTACGCGTGCGTGGCGGCGGCGGGACTGTGCACACCGCCCCTGGAGGGCGGCCTGCGCGCGCTGTGGCCGAGTGTGCTCGGCGAGGAGGGCCAGGTGCACACGGCCTACGCCATGGACGCGGTGGCCCAGGAAGTCATGTTCACGGTGGGGCCGTTGCTGGTGACGCTGTGCGTGTCGCTGTGGTCCGCGCAGGTGGCGCTGCTGGTGGTGAACGCGGTGGGCGTGCTCGGAGCGCTCTCCGTGGTCCTCTCGCCGCCCTCGCGCGCGTGGCGTTCGGCGCCGCGCGAGGCGCACTGGCTGGGGGCGCTGCGGTCGTCCGGGCTGCTGGCCCTGCTCGGCGCGTTCCTGTTCGTCGGGATCGCGCTGGGTTCCATCACGGTGGCGTCGGTACCGTACGCGGACGAGCACGGCGGTGACGCGGTGTACGGCTGGATGATGGCGGGGCTGGGCCTCGGCGCGCTGCTCGGCGGCACGGTGTACGGCGCGCGCCGGTGGCAGGGGGAGCCGGCGGTACGACTGCGGGTGCTGGTCGCGCTTCTGGCGGTGTGTTACCTGCCGCTGATGGTGATGCCGGAAGCGGTGGCCATGGTGTTGCTCACCGTGGTCGCGGGGGTGTTCCTGGCCCCGGCGATCGCATGTGCGTTCGTGCTGGTGGACCGGCACGCGCCGCGAGGGACGGTCACCGAGGCCTTCTCCTGGCTTGTGACGACGTTCACAGTAGGGGCGTCGGCGGGAACGGGCCTGGCGGGCCCGGTCGTCGAGGCGGGCGGTGCGCTGTGGGGCTTCGCGGTGCCGGCCGTGGCAGGGGGCGTGTCGTTGCTGGTCCTGATGGCCACCGGGCGGGTCCTTGCAGCTCCCGGCGGGGGCGCGGTGGTTGCGGCTTCATCGGAAAATGATCCAAATCGTGCTGCCGAACCCCGTTTCAGCTCAGGGGATCGGGCGTAATGTTCAGTCATGGACCGCCGCATTTTCGGGCTGGAGAACGAGTACGGCGTCACGTGCACGTTCAGGGGACAGCGCCGCCTGTCGCCTGACGAGGTGGCGCGGTACCTCTTCCGCCGTGTCGTGTCATGGGGCCGTAGCAGCAATGTCTTTCTTCGAAACGGCGCCCGGCTCTATCTCGACGTGGGATCACATCCGGAATACGCGACACCCGAATGTGACAACGTGACCGAACTGGTCACCCACGACAAGGCCGGCGAGCGCATTCTCGAAGGACTGTTGGTGGACGCCGAACGACGCCTGCACGAGGAAGGAATCGCGGGCGACGTCTACCTCTTCAAGAACAACACCGACTCGGCGGGCAACTCCTACGGTTGCCACGAGAACTATCTGGTGGCGCGGCACGGGGAGTTCTCCCGGCTCGCGGACATCCTCATTCCGTTCCTGGTGACCCGGCAGCTGCTGTGCGGCGCCGGCAAGGTGCTGCAGACGCCGCGCGGTGCGGTGTACTGCGTCAGCCAGCGGGCGGAGCACATCTGGGAGGGCGTCTCCTCCGCGACGACCCGCTCCCGGCCGATCATCAACACCCGGGACGAGCCGCACGCGGACGCGGAGCGCTACCGCCGGCTGCACGTCATCGTGGGCGACTCGAACATGTCCGAGACGACCATGCTGCTCAAGGTCGGGGCCACCGACTTGGTGCTGCGCATGATCGAGGCGGGCACGGTGATGCGCGACCTGACCCTGGAGAACCCGATCCGGGCGATCCGCGAGGTAAGCCACGACATCACGGGGCGGCGCAAGGTGCGCCTGGCCAGCGGTCGTGAGGCCTCCGCCCTGGAGGTGCAGCGGGAGTACTACGAGAAGGCCGTGGACTTCGTCGAGCGCCGCGGTATCCGTACCGGCACGGTC
Source organism: Streptomyces sp. NPDC059224 (assembly GCF_042754285.1). Classification (NCBI taxonomy): domain Bacteria; kingdom Bacillati; phylum Actinomycetota; class Actinomycetes; order Kitasatosporales; family Streptomycetaceae; genus Streptomyces; species Streptomyces sp. NPDC059224. Next base: position 203,165 of record NZ_JBHZAN010000016.1, on the reverse strand, counting down.
GACCAGGTCCTGGAGCTGTGGGGCCGCACTCTGGACGCGATCGAGGCCGAGGACCTGGACCGGATCGGCACCGAGATCGACTGGGTGATGAAGTACAAGCTCATCGAGCGGTACCGGGCCAAGCACAACATGACCATGTCTCATCCGCGGGTGGCGCAGATAGACCTCGCTTATCACGACATTCACCGTCGTCGGGGTCTGTATTACCTGCTGGAGAGGAAGGGCCAAGCCACTCGGATCTGCAATGACTTGAAGATCTTCGAGGGCAAGTCGGTGCCGCCGCAGACGACTCGTGCGCGTCTGCGCGGTGACTTCATCCGGCGGGCTCAGGAGCAGCGCCGGGACTTCACGGTCGACTGGGTGCATCTGAAGCTCAATGACCAGGCCCAGCGGACGGTGTTGTGCAAGGACCCGTTCCGTTCGGTCGACGACCGGGTGGAGAAGCTCATCGCCGGTATGTGAGCGAACGCCACACGGGCGCCGTACGTTTACCGTACGGCGCCCGTGTCACGTCGTAGAGTTGCGCGCACGCATCCGCAAGATCGACCGATTATGAGGCTGTTCCCGTGCGCCGACGCTCTCTTCTCCTTGCCGCCGTACCCGCAGGACTGGTCACGATCGCCGCGTGCGGCGACGACAAGTCCGCTTCCAGCAAGGCCAGCGCGGCACCGTCGGGTTCCGCCTCCTCTGTGCCGCTGCCGAAGATCGTGGAGGGGCCGCTGCCGGCGATCACGGCGGGTACGAAGTTCGACGAGAAGCCGACGGTCGCCAAGGGGTCCGGGGACCCGTCCAAGGACATGGCGGTCAAGACGGTGATCGCGGGCAGCGGCAAGGCGGTCGCGGAGAACGACTTCATCCAGGCCAACTACCTCGGGCAGATCTGGTCCACGGCGAAGGTCTTCGACCAGTCCTACGACCGTACGCCGCTGCTCATGCAGCTCGCCCAGGGCAGCATCATCGACGGCTGGCGGTACGGGCTGGCCGGGAAGAAGGTCGGCAGCCGGGTGCTGATGGCCGTGCCGCCGACCTGGGGCTACGGCACGGCGGGCAACTCGCAGGCGGGTATCAAGGGCACCGACACGCTGGTGTTCGTGGTGGACGTGCTGAACTCGTTCAACTCCAAGAGCTCCAGCACCGGCAAGGAGGTCGCGCAGAGCGACGCGGCGCTGCCCAAGGTCGGCACCAACACCGACGGGAAGGCTCCGTCGATCGACATTCCCAAGACCGACCCGCCGAAGACGCTGGTGTCGAACTACGTCCTGGAGGGCGACGGCGCGGCGGTGACGTCCGCGCAGACGGTCCTGTGCCAGTTCAAGGGCGAGGTCTGGGACAGCGGGAAGGCCTTCGAGCAGACGTACGACAGCGGGCGGCTGGCCCAGTTCGCGGTCGCGCAGATGCAGGAGGTCGTCAAGGGGCTGGCGCAGGGCATCACCGGGAAGAAGGTGGGCAGCCGGCTGCTGATCGTCGTACCGCCGGACCTGGCCTACGGGAACAACCCGCCGAGCGGCGGTGTCGTGAAGAAGGGGTCGACGCTGGTCTTCTCGGTGGACATCCTGGCCGCGATGTAGTCGTGCGGGCGAGAGCCGGGCGGGGATGAAAGACTGTCCGGGTTCCGTGTCGTACACAAGCAGGAGCGAGAGACGTGAGCATCGACAAGCCCGAGATCGACTTCCCGGAGGGCGCGCCCCCGGCCGACCTGGAGATCAAGGACCTCTGGGAGGGCGACGGCGAGGTCGCCAAGGCCGGCCAGACCGTCACCGTGCACTACGTGGGTGTCGCGTTCAGCACGGGCGAGGAGTTCGACGCCAGCTGGAACCGGGGCGCGCCGTTCCGCTTCCCGCTGGGCGGCGGCCGTGTCATCAAGGGCTGGGACCAGGGTGTGGAGGGCATGAAGGTCGGTGGCCGCCGCCAGCTGACCATCCCGGCCCACCTCGCCTACGGGGACCAGAGCCCGACCCCGGCGATCCAGCCCGGCGAGACGCTGATCTTCGTCGTGGACCTGCTCGGGGTCTGATCCCCGCGCCAGGTCGGCGCCGCCCCGGCGCTGATCGTTCCCGGCCGGAGTCCGGCTGGACGAGGGCCCGTGCCGTGTGCGCGGGCCCTTGCTGTTTGTCGGGTCCTGTCCGTTTCGGCCCTCATTGTTGGTACTGGCTTTTGCCGTGACACTCCGGAGCGGTACGGTCATCGGTCAGGAGCACCATAGGGAAGGCGAAGGGCGTCGATGGCCATTGCCAAGGCCGAGCGGCTGATGAACCTGGCGCTGTGTCTGCTGGGGACGAGGCGGCCGCTCAGCAAGCGTGAGCTGCGGGACTCCATCGAGGCATACGTCGAGGCTTCCGGGCCGGGGAAGGGCGCGTCGGGCAGTGACGACTCCTTCAACCGGATGTTCGAGCGGGACAAGGACGATCTGCGCGAGCTGGGACTGGTGATCGAGACCGTCGAGAACCTCGACGGCGAGGTCGGCTATCTCGCCCGCCGTGACAGCAACCGCCTGCCGGCGATCACGCTGGACGCCGAGGAGGCGGCCGCCCTCGGGCTGGCCGCCAAGGTCTGGCAGCAGGCCCGCCTCGCCGGCGCGGCCAGCGGGGCCCTGCAGAAGCTGCGCGCCGCCGGGCTGCCGGAGGACGTCGACCCGTACGAGGCGCACAGCGCCCTGGAACCGCGCATCCCGGTGCACGAGGCCGCCTTCGAGCCGCTGATGCTGGCCTGCCGCGACCGCCGCCCGGTCCTCTTCGACTACCGCAAGGCCACCGCCGCCCGCCCCGAGCCCCGCCATGTGGAGCCGTGGGCCCTGGAGTGCTGGCGCGGCCACTGGTACCTGGCGGGCTGGGACCGGGACCGGGGAGCCGAGCGGGTCTTCCGGCTGTCCCGGATCACCGGCCGGGTCCGTTCCCGGGGCGCCCGTTTCACCGCGCCCGTCCCCGACGTGGTCACCGTCCGCGAGACCGTGGCGAGCTGGGCCGGTGAGATCGCCGACCGGTCGGCGCTGATCCGGCTGCGCTCCGGTGCCGGCTACCCCCTTCGGGCGAAGGCCACGGCGGTGCGGGAACTCGGCGACGGCTGGGACGAGTTGGAGATTCCGTACGGGCACGGACTGGACGCCTGGCTGGTGGAGTTCGGGCCGGACGTGGTGGTACTGGAGCCGGCCGAGCTGCGTGCGGACGTGCTGGACCGGCTGCGTGCCGTGGCCAAGGGCTGAGGGGGAGCGGAGCAAGACAGTGGCAGGCAAACCGGTCAGGCCCGTGAACGCCATCGACCAGACCCGGCGGATGCTCTCCCTGGTGACCTATCTGCGTGAGCGCCCCGGCGCCCGGATCGCGGACGTGGCCCGTGCCTTCGGCATCACCGAGGACGAGCTGGTCTCCGACCTGGACGTGCTGCCCATGTGCGGCACCAGCTTCCGGGGCGGCGATCTGCTGGACATCGACACCGACGGCGAGCGCATCTGGTGGCACAACGCCGCCGCGCTCGGCGAGGAGGCGGCCGAGCCGCTGCGGCTGGCCGCCGACGAGGCGACCGCGCTGCTGGTGGCCGCCCGCGCGGTGGCCACCCTGCCCGGACTGCGCGAGGGCGACCGGCAGGCGCTGCTGCGCGCCACCGCCAAGGTGGAGACCGCGGCCGGCGAGGCGGGCGACGCCAGCGCCCGGCTGTCGGTGACCTTCGAGTCCGAGGGCGGGGTCTTCGCCGACGTCGACCGGGCGATCGCCGAGCGCCGCCGGCTGTGGATCCGCTACTACTCGCCGGCCCGCGACGAGCTCACCGAGCGTGAGATCGACCCGATCCGCCTGGTCAGCGTCGGCCACACCTACGTGGAGGCCTGGTGCCGCCGCTCCGAGGCCCGGCGCACCTTCCGCCTCGACCGCGTCGCCGAGATCAAGATCCTCGACGAGCCGTCCGCGCCCCCCGAGATCGAGCTGCGCGACCTGTCCGAGGCCCTGGTACAGCCTGCCGCCGAGGATCCCGAGGTGGTCGTCGAGGTCGGCCCGGCCGGCCGCTGGGTCGCCGAGTACTACCCGCACGACAGCGCGGATGAGCTTCCCGACGGGGGTCTGCGTATCACTCTGCGCACGCCCGATCCGGCCTCGCTGCGCCGGCTGGCACTCAGGCTCGGCGGCGACGGCCGGATCGTGTCACCGCCCGAGCTGGCCGACAGCGCCCGGCGGGCCGCCCGCGAGGCCCTGGAGGCGTACGACGGCCTCCTTCCGCACGGCGATGCGGAAGGGCATGAGTGAGCCGGACCGGCTGGGGTGCTCCGGGGCGAATGATCGAGAAGGAGGGGCGAGGGATTTGAACGAGTCTTCCGGTTCCGGTGTCGCAGAGGCGAGGGACGTGACGGTCGCCGCCGCGTTCGCCGGGATGAGAAGAGTGGTCCCCGTGATGTTCAGAGCCGGCTGCCCGGACTGCCGGGGGAGTTTCGAGCTCGCCGCCAGCTCCCTGCGCCTGGCCATCGGGGCCACCAGCAAGACCACGTTCTACTCCTTCACCTGCCCCGACTGCGACATCCTGGTCCGCAAGCCCGCGGGCGAGCGGATCGTCGAGCTGCTCACCGGCGGCGGGGTCAGGACCCTGCGGCTGCACCCCACCGTCTAGGCTCAGCCGCATGTTCTGGCCGATGTTCGCGGTAGCCGCGGGTTTCCTGGGTCTCGTCGTGCTCGGCGTGCTCGCCGTCCGGGTCTTCCTGGAGGCGCGGCGCCTGGGCGTGCAGGTCACGGATTCCGCACGGCGCATCAACCGGGCCGCCGAGGACCTGGAGCGGGCGGCGGCCGGTGCCGCCCGCGCTGTGGACACCCTCTGAGACCTGGTGTGCAACCGGTGTGAGTACTGCGCCATAAGCGGTTTGCGTCACTTCGCCCTGTCACGGCGGCCACCCCGGCAGGTACGCTGGCGCTCGCGGGGCGGAGAACGAGGCCCGTACCGCGGACCGGGCGTACGCACGGGGATTGCCTGTCGTTTACCCCTGAGCGTTACGATCGCTGTCAGCGCGATTACTCGGACACATGTCTGACTGATCGGACAGCACCCCACCCAGCCGCCTCGGTGAGAAGGTAAAGACTTATGTTCGGAAGGCTCGGCGCTCCCGAGATCATTCTCATCCTTGTCGTCGTCATCCTGCTGTTCGGCGCGAAGAAGCTTCCGGACATGGCCCGCTCGCTCGGCAAGTCCGCGCGCATCCTCAAGAGCGAGGCCAAGGCGATGAAGGAAGAGGGCAACACCACCTCCTCCGCCCAGGCGCCAGCCTCCGGCGAGCAGGCCCAGGCCCAGCGCACCATCCAGGCGGCCCCCGGCGACGTGACCAGCTCCCGCCCGGTCAACGAGCCGTCGGACACCACCCAGCGCTGACGCAAGGCCGGTGACCCCCGGCCTGCCGCACGAGATGAGGACGTGGGTTGCCCAAGTCTGCCCGCAAACAGGAGAAGGATCCCGAGGGGCGGATGCCTCTCGGAGATCACCTTCGTGAGCTCCGCAACCGGCTCGCGAAGGCCATGCTGGCCATCGTCATCGTGACGGTGGTCGCCGCCTTCTTCTACAACGACATCATCAACTTCCTCACCAAGCCGGTCCTCGACTCGGTCGGCTGTGAGCAGGCGTTCGGGGAACTGGCCAGGTCCAAGGCCGACTCCCATCCCTGCGCGCAGATCACGATCAACGGTCTCCTCGCGCCCTTCACGCTGGCCCTCCAGGTCTCGCTGATGGCGGGTGTGGTCTTCGCCTCCCCGGTCTGGCTGTACCAGCTGTGGGCCTTCGTCGCGCCGGGTCTGCACCGGAACGAGAAGAAGTACGCCTACGCGTTCGTCGCCACCGGCGTCCCGCTCTTCTTCGGCGGCGCGTTCTTCGCGTACAAGGTCCTGCCGACCACCGCGAAGGTGCTCCTCCAGTTCACCCCGCACAGCGTGAGCAACCTGCTGCCGCTCGACGACCTGCTCCAGCTGGTCACCCGCATGGTGATCGTCTTCGGCCTCTCCTTCGAGCTGCCGCTGCTGCTGGTCATGCTCAACCTGACCGGCATCGTCACCGGCAAGCGGATGCTCGGCTGGTGGCGGGCGATGATCCTCGGGATCACGGTCTTCGCCGCCGTCGCCACCCCGAGCACCGACCCGCTCTCCATGCTGGCGCTCGCCGGGCCGATCTGGGTGCTGTACTTCGGCGCGGTCCTCTTCTCGCTGCTCAACGACCGGCGCAGGCGCCGCCGCGACGCCGAGGGCCCCGGCGACGACGAGGCCTCCGACCTCGACCTGACGCCCGACGACATCGGCGAGATCGAGACCGTCTCCGCCAGCCGCGCGCTGCCCGACGCCCCGGAGCGGGTCAACGGCTACGACGACGTGACCTGACCGGGTCCGTACCGGACGTCCAGAGGTGGGGCCGCCCCCCCCCGCCCCGCCCCAACGAAAGCACCAGGAAAACAGAGACAGGAAAAAAAAAAAATAATTTTTTAATGAGGACGTGAAAAAATAAACAAA
>NZ_JBHZAN010000016.1:165550-196694 GCF_042754285.1 Streptomyces sp. NPDC059224 | reverse complement strand
GCGGGGCGTCAAACCCCTACGCGGTCCTGACCCCCCGGGCGTCCGCACCGCCCCCCCGCCGCCCCCCCCCCCCCCGGCGCGCCCACCTCTTCGTCGTCCGTCGTCCCCTGTTCCGGATAATGATCGTCCTGTTGTCAGTGGGGACCGGTACGCTCGAAAGCACGATGACAGAGGACCTCTCACCGGCCGAGCGGTATGCGGCGGCCCGCAGGCGGGCCGCCGAGCAGGCCACCGCGCTCGCGTCTTTCCGCGAGATGTACGAATTCGGCCTCGACCCCTTCCAGATCGAGGCCTGCCAGGCACTCGAAGCCGGGAAGGGCGTTCTGGTGGCCGCTCCCACCGGCTCGGGCAAGACGATCGTCGGCGAGTTCGCCGTCCACCTCGCCCTGGAGCAGGGCAAGAAGTGCTTCTACACGACACCCATCAAGGCGCTGTCGAACCAGAAGTACGCCGACCTGTGCCGCCGCTACGGTGCCGACAAGGTAGGCCTGCTCACCGGCGACAACAGCGTCAACTCCGACGCCCCCGTGGTCGTGATGACCACCGAGGTGCTGCGGAACATGCTGTACGCGGGCTCCCAGACCCTGCTCGGCCTCGGCTACGTGGTCATGGACGAGGTGCACTACCTCTCCGACCGCTTCCGGGGCGCAGTCTGGGAAGAGGTGATCATCCACCTGCCGGAGTCCGTGACCCTGGTCTCCCTGTCGGCGACCGTGTCCAACGCCGAGGAGTTCGGCGACTGGCTCGACACCGTCCGCGGCGACACCGAGGTCATCGTCTCCGAACACCGGCCCGTCCCGCTGTTCCAGCACGTCCTCGCCGGGCGCCGGATGTACGACCTGTTCGAGGAGGGCGAGGGCCAGAAGAAGGCCGTCAACCCCGACCTCACCCGGCTGGCCCGGATGGAGGCGAGCAGACCCTCCTACCAGGACCGCAGGCGTGGGCGCGCCATGCGGGAGGCCGACCGGGAGCGGGAGCGCCGGCAGCGGTCCAGGGTGTGGACACCGGGGCGCCCCGAGGTCATCGAACGGCTCGACTCCGAGGGTCTGCTGCCGGCCATCACCTTCATCTTCAGCCGCGCCGCGTGCGAGGCGGCCGTCCAGCAGTGCCTGTACGCCGGTCTCCGGCTCAACGACGACGAGGCGCGCGAACAGGTGCGCGCGCTCGTCGAGGAGCGGACCTCGTCGATCCCGCACGAGGACCTGCACGTCCTCGGCTACTACGAATGGCTGGAGGGTCTGGAGCGCGGTATCGCCGCCCACCACGCCGGCATGCTCCCGACCTTCAAGGAAGTCGTCGAGGAACTCTTCGTCCGCGGCCTGGTCAAGGCCGTGTTCGCGACCGAGACCCTCGCGCTCGGCATCAACATGCCCGCCCGCTCGGTGGTGCTGGAGAAGCTCGTCAAGTGGAACGGCGAGCAGCACGCCGACATCACCCCCGGCGAGTACACCCAGCTGACCGGCCGTGCGGGCCGCCGCGGCATCGACATCGAGGGCCATGCCGTGGTGCTGTGGCAGCGGGGATTCAGCCCCGAGCACCTCGCGGGGCTCGCGGGTACCCGCACCTATCCGCTGCGCTCCAGCTTCAAGCCGTCGTACAACATGGCGGTCAACCTGGTCGAGCAGTTCGGCCGGCACCGGTCGCGAGAGCTTCTGGAGACCTCGTTCGCGCAGTTCCAGGCCGACAAGTCGGTCGTCGGGATCTCCCGGCAGGTGCAGCGCAACGAGGAAGGACTCGAGGGCTACAAGGAGTCCATGACCTGCCACCTCGGCGACTTCGAGGAGTACGCGCGGCTGCGGCGCGAGCTGAAGGACCGGGAGACCGAACTCGTCCGCCAGGGCGCGGTCGAACGCCGGGCCGAGGCCGCGGTCGCGCTGGAGAAGCTCAAGCCGGGCGACGTCATCCACGTGCCGACGGGCAAGTACGCCGGTCTCGCGCTGGTCCTCGACCCCGGCCTGCCCGCCGGACGCTCCAACGGCCACCGGGGCTTCGAGCACCACGACGGGCCGCGCCCGCTGGTACTGACCGCGGAACGCCAGGTCAAGCGGCTGGCGGCAATGGACTTCCCGGTGCCCGTCGAGGCGTTGGAGCGGATGCGGATCCCCAAGTCCTTCAACCCCCGTTCCCCGCAGTCCCGTCGGGACCTCGCGTCCGCGCTGCGCACCAAGGCCGGTCACATTCCGCCGGAGCGGGCCCGCAAGAAGCGCTCGCAGGCCGCGGACGACCGGGAGATCGCACGGCTGCGGACCGCGATCCGGGCGCATCCCTGCCACGGCTGCAACGACCGGGAGGACCACGCCCGGTGGGCCGAGCGGTACCACCGGCTGATGCGGGACACCTCGCAGCTGGAGCGGCGGATCGAGGGCCGGACCAACACCATCGCCCGCACCTTCGACCGGATCGTGGCCCTGCTGACCGAGCTGGACTACCTGCGCGGCGACGAGGTCACCGAGCACGGGAAGCGGCTGGCCCGGCTGTACGGCGAACTCGACCTGCTCGCCAGCGAATGCCTGCGGGCCGGTGTCTGGGAGGGGCTCAGTCCCGCCGAACTCGCCGCGTGCGTCTCGGCGCTGGTCTACGAGGCACGGGTCGGGGACGACGCGATGGCCCCCAAGCTGCCCTCCGGGAAGGCGAAGGCCGCGCTCGGCGAGATGGTGCGGATCTGGGGCCGTCTGGACGCGCTGGAGGAGGAGTTCCGGATCAACCAGGCCGAGGGCGTCGGTCAGCGGGAACCGGACCTCGGCTTCGCCTGGGCCGCGTACATGTGGGCTTCGGGGACCGGGCTGGACGAGGTGCTGCGGGAGGCGGAGATGCCGGCCGGGGACTTCGTGCGGTGGTGCAAGCAGGTCATCGACGTGCTCGGGCAGATCGCGGCGGCGGCTCCGGTGGCGGGGTCGGGTGTTTCGAAGACCGCGCGCAAGGCGGTTGACCTGGTGCTCCGGGGGGTTGTGGCCTACTCGTCGGTGGGGTGACCTGTCCTGGTCCTGGTCCTGGTCCTGGTGCGGGTGCGGGTGCGGGTGCGCTGTCGCTGGTCGCGCAGTTCCCCGCGCCCCCAAGCGGGTGGGTCGCCTCACCTGGCGTTCAAGTAGTGGCGCCAGCTCCCGTGGCGAGTGATGTCCTCGGCGTCGGCCAGCGCGCTCGGTTCACAGAGGAAGCCGGGCACCTTCGTACCATCCGTCAGCTCCAGCTTGCCCAGGGCCATGGGGCGGGGGAGCCCGGCCAGGAGACGTCCCAGGCCTTCGGACGGCAGGCGCCACACCTCCGCTTCGATCTCGGCTCCGCCCTCGCCCACGTACACCAGACCCGGCTTCGGCGGTGTCGTCGGCAGCGCGTACAGACGGTACGCCGGTGCCGTCGTCGTCGTGCGGTCCAGGACCGCGCCCAGTGACAGGAGCTGGGGGTTCAGCGGCTGGCCGGTCAGGTGGGCGCCCACCACCGCCAGGCTCACCCCCGGCTCCAGCGCGCGGGCGACGGTGGCCAGGCGGTCGTCCGTGAAGGCCGGACCGATCAGCATCACGCCGAACGGCAGACCGTTCACCTCGCCCGCCGGTACCGCCACCGCCGCCAGGTCGAAGAGGTTCGTGGAGTTGGTGAAGCGGCCCAGGCGGGCGTTGGCGCCCAGCGGGTCGGCCGCCACCTCGGCCAGGGTGGGGTGGCCCGGAGCGGTCGGGAGCAGCAGGGCGTCCGCGTCGGACAGCTCGGCCAGCGCGCGGGTCCGCAGGGCGGACAGCCGGTCCTGATCGGTGAAGAGCCGGTGGGCCGGGATGTCGCGGGCCCGGGTGACGATGCCGCTCACCGTGGGGTCCAGGCCGTGGCCGCCGGAGGCGAGCAGTTCGTCGATGAAGGGGCCCACCGCCGTGTAGCGCTCCGCGACGAAGGCGCCCTCGTAGAGCATCGCCGCCGCCTCGGTGAAGGGGGTCAGGTCGAGCGGGCGGAGCACGGCGCCCGAGGCGGCGAGACGGTCGGCCGCTTCCTCGTACGCCGTCGCCCAGCCCTCGTCCATCTCGCCGAGCTGGGCGAGCGGCGGGATCGCGATCCGCCAGGGACCCGGGCGCCGCTGGGGCAGGGGCGGGAGCGCCCGGTCCGGCGGGGCCGCCAGATACGACAGCGCCTGCTCGGCCTCCGGCAGGGTGCGGGCGAACACCGTCACGCAGTCCAGGGAGGCACAGGCCGGGACCACCCCGGTGGTGGGGAGCAGGCCACGGGTCGGTTTGAGGCCGACGATGCCGTTGAGGGCGGCCGGGACCCGGCCCGAACCGGCCGTGTCCGTGCCGAGCGCGAAGTCGACGATCCCGAGGGCCACCGCCACCGCCGAGCCCGAGCTGGAGCCGCCGCTGATCCGGGTCGGGTCGATCGCGTTGCGGACCGCGCCGTAGGGGGAGCGGGTGCCGACCAGGCCCGTGGCGAACTGGTCGAGATTGGTCGTGCCGAGGACGAGGGCGCCGGCCGCGCGCAGCCGGGCCACCACCGGGGCGTCGGCCTCCGGCTCGTAGGCGTACGCCGGGCAGCCGGCCGTGGTCGGCAGTCCCCGCACGTCGATGTTGCCCTTGGCGGCGAACAGGCGGCCGGCGAGCGGGAGGCGTTCACCGGCGGCCACCCGCTCGTCGATCGCCCGGGCCTCCGCCTCGGTCTCCTCCCGTGGGCGCAGATCGATCCAGATCTCGGGGCGGTCGACCGCGTCGATGCGCGCGTAGGCGGCACGGATCCGGGAGACGGTGCTGGACATGCTCGGTCGCTCCTGTCGGTCAGTTCGGGGTCGGGGCCAGGACGAGCAGTGCCGTCCCCGCCTCCACCTGGTCGCCCGGCTTCGCCAGGATCTCCGTCACCACGCCGGCCATCGGCGCGTGCACCCGTGACTCCATCTTCATGGCCTCCAGGGCGAGGAGGGCCTGGCCGGTGGTCACCTCGTCGCCGGCCGCCACGTTCAGCTGCCACACGGAGGCCGCGAACTCGGCTTCTATCAGGCGACCGCCCGGCGGTACGGACACCTCGGCCGGCGCGTCGGACGCCGGTGCTGTCGCCGCCTGGGCCCTCGCGAACTCGCCCGCCGCCTCCCAGGCGTCGCGCTCCGCGGCGAAGGCCCGCTGCTGGCGTGCCCTGAAGTCCGCGATGGCGTCGCCGTGTTCGGAGAGGAACCCCTGGTAGGACGCCAGGGAGAACGTCCCCTCCTCGATGCGCGGCACGAACCTGCCGGAGATGATGTCGGCCCGCAGGTCCAGGAGCTCGTCCGGGGACACCGGGTACCACCTGATCCGGTCGAAGAAGCGCAGCAGCCACGGCGAGCCGGGCCGGAACGCGCCGCGCTGCTGCCAGCCCGACCACACCTGGGTCGTACGCCCCACGAACTGGTAGCCGCCCGGGCCTTCCATGCCGTAGACGCACAGATAGGCGCCGCCGATACCGACGGAGTTCTCGGCGGTCCAGGTGCGGGCCGGGTTGTACTTCGTGGTGACCAGGCGGTGGCGCGGGTCCAGCGGGGTGGCGACCGGGGCGCCCAGGTACACGTCGCCGAGGCCGAGGACCAGGTACTCCGCGTCGAAGACCGTGCGGTGGACGTCGTCGACCGAGTCCAGGCCGTTGATACGGCGGATGAACTCGATGTTCCACGGGCACCAGGGGGCGTCGTCGCGGACGCCCGCCATATAGCGGGCGATCGCCTCGCGGGTCGCCGGGTCGTCCCAGGACAGGGGGAGGTGGACCGTACGGGAGGGCACCACCAGTTCATCGGTGGGCGGCAGCCCCAGGACGATCTCCCGTACCGAGGACAGGAGTTCGGCCTGGGTGAGCAGACCGGGGTCGGTCCGGACCTGGAGTGAGCGGATCCCCGGGGTGAGGTCCGTGACCCCGGGCAGGTCCGCCGCCGTCACCGCCTCCATCAGCGCGTGGACGCGCATCCGCAGAGCCAGGTCCAGCTGCATCGGGCCGAACTCGACCAGCAGGTTGTCGTCGCCGCTGCGCCGGTAGGTCACGTCCCCGTCGCGGGCCAGGACGCCGCCGTCGACGATCGCGGGGCGGAGCGCGCCGGTCACGTCGGCCGGGGTGAAGCGGACCGTGTCGCCGGGCCGGAGCTGGCCCAGTTTCCAGCGTTCGCCGCTCAGGACGGTCGCCGGGCACACGAACCCGCCGAGGGAGGGGCCGTCGGGGCCGAGCAGGACGGGCATGTCGCCGGTGTAGTCGACGGCGCCGGCCGAGTACGGGGTGTCGTGGATGTTGGACGGGTGCAGGCCCGCCTCGCCGCCGTCTGCGCGGGCCCAGCGCGGTTTGGGGCCGACCAGCCGCACCCCGGTGCGCGCCGAGTTGAAGTGCACCTTCCACTCGGCGGCGTAGAAGTCCCGGATGTCGTCCTCGGTGAAGAACTCCGGGGCGGCATGGGGGCCTTCGACGGCGGCCAGCTGCCAGACGGACGTGAAGCGCGGGCGTTCGGCGACCGGCTCGCCGTCCGTCACCGCTCCGCCGTGCAGGACGTCACCCGTGCGCAGGGCGCGGCCGCCGTGGCCGCCGAACCGGCCCAGCGTGAAGGTGCTCGCGCTGCCCAGGAAGGCAGGCACGTCCAGGCCGCCGCCCGCGAACAGGACGTAGGTGCGCAGCCCGTGTGCGGAGGGGGCACCGACCTCCAGGAGCCCGCCGGCCGGTACCGTCACCGGTTCCCACTGCGCGACCGGGGCGCCGTCCAGCGTCACCGGGGCCGGGGCGCCGGTCACGCAGACGGTCGTCGGGTGGGTGAAGCGCAGGGACGGGCCCTGGAGGGTGCATTCGAGGCCGGGGGCACCCTCCGGGTTGCCCAGCGCGCGATTGCCGAGCCGGAAGGAGCGGTCGTCCATCGGGCCGCACGGGGGTACCCCGACCTGCCAGTAGCCGGTGCGGCCCGGCCAGTCCTGGACCGTGGTGAGCGTGCCGGCGGTGACGACCTCGATCCGGGGGGTCGGGTCGGTGACCGTGGCGAGGGTCGCCGTCGAGTGGACGGCGGCCCGGAAGGCCGGTTCGGCGAGAGCGGCGCGCACCAGACCCAGGTTGGTCTCGATGCCGTCGACCCGGGTGCCGGCCAGCGCCTCGTCGAGGGTGCGCAGGGCCCGGTCGCGGTCGGGGCCGTGGGCGATCACCTTCGCGAGCATCGGATCGTACGACGTGGTCACCTCGGTGCCGGTCTCCACCCAGCCGTCGACGCGCACCCCCGGCGGGAACTCCACCCGGGTCAGCAGGCCGGCGCCGGGCCGGTGGTCGCGGGAGGGGTCCTCGGCGTAGACGCGGGCCTCGACGGCGTGGCCGCGTGGCTCGCCCGGGTCCCGGACGACGCCGGACTCGCCCCGCGCCAGGCGCAGCATCCAGGCGACCAGGTCGACGCCGTAGATCTCCTCGGTGACCGGATGTTCCACCTGGAGCCGGGTGTTGACCTCCAGGAAGTAGGCCTCCTCGCGGGTCGCGTCGTACACGAACTCGACCGTGCCCGCGGAACGGTAGTCCACGGCCGCGCACAGGTCGCGTGCGGAGGAGGCGAGTCGCGCGCGCACGTGCGGCGGCAGGCCGGGTGCCGGGGCCTCCTCGACCACCTTCTGGTTGCGGCGCTGGAGGGAGCAGTCCCGGTCGCCGAAGGTGACCACCCGGCCCGCGCCGTCGCCGAAGACCTGCACCTCGACATGGCGGGCGTGCTCGACCAGGCGTTCCAGGAACACCCCGGCGGAGGAGAAGGAAGCGGCGGCCACGCGCTGCACCCGGTCCCAGGCGTCGGTCAGTTCGGCCGCGGACCGACATGCCGACATACCGATACCGCCACCGCCGCCGGTGGCCTTGAGCATCACGGGATAGCCGAGGACGGACGCCTCGCGCAGGGCCTCGGGAAGGTCCCGGAGGAGTCCGGTTCCCGGGGCCAGGGGCACGCCGGCCGCCCGCGCCGCCGCCCGGGCCGTGTGCTTGGCGCCGAACAGCTCCAACTGCTCCGGGGTCGGACCGACGAAGACGATGCCGGCGGCCTCGCAGCGCCGGGCGAAACCGGCGTCCTCGGACAGGAAGCCGTACCCGGGGTGGATCGCGCCCGCGCCGGTGTCCTTGGCGGCCTTCAGCACCAGGTCGGCGTCGAGGTAGGACTCCTTCGCCGGGGCCGGGCCGAGCCGTACCGCCTCGTCGGCGAGGCGGACGTGGGGAGCGGAGCGGTCGGGGTCGGAGTAGACGGCGACCGTGCGCAGCCCCAGTGCGCGGGCGGTGCGGATGACCCGGACGGCTATCTCGCCCCGGTTGGCGACCAGCAGGGTGTCGAAACTCATCCGGCGTCCCCGATCGTCATCTCCACCGCGGTCGGTTCGAAGCCGTTGCACGGGTTGTTGATCTGCGGGCAGTTGGAGACCAGGACGAGGACGTCCCGTTCGGCGCGCAGGGTCAGTTTCAGGCCCGGGGCCGAGAGGCCGTCGACGATGCCGAGGGTGCCGTCCGGTTCGACCGGCACGTTCATGTACCAGTTGATGTTGGAGACCAGGTCGCGCTTGCCGAGGCCGTGCTTGGCGCCCTCCGCCAGGAAGTTGTCCACGCAGGCGTGCTGCGACCAGGTGTGGTGGCCGTAGCGCAGGGTGTTGGACTCCTTGGAGCAGGCGCCGCCGACCGTGTCGTGCCGGCCGACCTCGTCGGCGGTCACGGTCATCAGCGGGGTGTGCTCGTTGGAGAGCAGCACGCTGCCCGTGGTGAGGAAGAGGGAGCCCTGCGCGTGCACGGTGTCGGGGGCGCTGTAGCGGACCGCCGTGTCGTGGGCGTCGTAGACGAGGAAGTCGACGGCCTGGTTGCCGTGCAGGTCGGTGATGGTCAGGGTCTGCCCGGCGCGGATGACGGCGGACCAGGCGGCGCGGGCCGGGACGACGGTCGCGGTGGTCATGCGAGCCCCCTCGCGGCGAGGAATCCGGCGGTGTTCAGGAAGGCGCGGCGGCCCTCCGGGGTGGCGTCCCAGAGGGGATCGCCGGGTGCGGTGGGCGCGGCGCGCCAGGCCAGGACCTCCAGGGCGGTGCAGACGTAGTCGGGCCGTGGATCGGCCGGGTGCGGCACGTTCGCGATCAGGACGGTCAGGTCCTGTTCGGCGCGGAGCGTGACGCTGCCGCCGGGGCCGGCCGAGCCGGTGAGGTGCAGCGTGCCGTCGTCGCGCACCTGCACGCCCTGGAAGAACGACAGGGACGGCGGCAGGTCGCGCGGTTCCAGGCCGTTCTTCGCCGCCGCCAGCTTGAACAGTTCGCGCCCGGCGGGGGAGGGCGACTGCGGGGTGCCGTCGCCGTACCGCGCGGTGTTGCGGACCAGGGTGGAGGTGCCGCACAGCGCGTCGTGCCGGCCGGAGGTGTCGGTGACCACGGAGGCCAGGACCCGGCCCTGGTCGGAGAGGAGCAGCACCCCCTCGCCGAGGTAGGCGTTCCACTGGACCTTGACCGTGTCGGCGACGTTCAGCCGCTCCCAGGGACGGTCGGCGGCGTACAGCAGGAGGTGTGCGCAGGCGTCGCCGTGCGGATCGGTCAGGCGCAGTTCGGTGCCCCGGGCCAGGACGCGATGCGTGTAGTTGCCGCCCGCCACCGTCTCCGCCCACACCAGGTGGCCCGCCTCGCAGGGCGGGTCCGGCCAGTCGGCGGCCGGTACGACCGGCATGGCATCGGCGCGGGTACCCTCCTGGGCGCGGGCATGTGCCCGCGCTCCGTACGTGGTCGCTGTCGCCATCGCTGACCTCCGGCTCCGTCGGCTCGGGTGGGACTGGGGGAGATTTCTGTCGCTCGACAGAAATTAGAGGCGGGCCGGGTCGGGGGCGTTGCCGTGGCGTTCCGGCCCGGTTACCGGGGGCTCACCGGGGGAGCGGGGTCCGGCCGCGGCGCCTCGCGGTGATCGCCGGGCGGTGCCGTGTGCGAGGATCGAACGCATGGGGACGAGCAGTGGCCGCCGGGTCGGCCGGCCGCGGGCCGCGCAGCGGCCGGACAGCGGTCTGGACCCGCGGGCGGAACTGCTCGTGGCCGCGGCCGAGTTGTTCACCACCCGCGGCTACGCGGCCACCACCACCCGGGCGGTCGCCGAGCGGGCGGGCATGCGGCAGGCGTCGATGTACCACTACGTCTCCGGCAAGGAGGAACTCCTCGCCGAGCTGCTGGAGTCCACGGTCACGCCGTCGCTGGAATGCGCCCGTGAGCTGCTCGCGGACGACGGGACCCCGGCCGAGGAGCGGCTGCGGGCGCTGTGCCGGGCCGACGTGGAGCTGCTGTGCGCCGGGCCGTACAACCTGGGCGCGCTCTACCTGCTGCCCGAAGTGCACACCGAGCGGTTCGCCGGGTTCCGCGCCGTGCGGTCCGAACTCAAGGACGCCTACCGGCAGTTGATCGCCGCGACGGCGGCCGGCGGGGGGCTCGCCAAGGGGGAGCTGGAGCTGCGGACGGATCTCGTCTTCGGACTGATCGAGGGCGTCATCCTGATCCACCGCTCCGAACCGGAGCGCCCCGTCGGCGAGTTCGCCCGCGCCACGGCCGAGGCCGCGCTGCGGATCGCGGGGGTCTGAACCGGGCCGCGGTTCGGGTCCGGAGAGCAGTTTCACCCGTCACGGTGAGTCACCTTCGCACGTCCGTGTGCCGTCACGCAACGTGTGCGAACATATGCCGTCCGTGCAAAACGACCGAGGGTACTCCAGTCGTTCGGGCGATTTCAGGTGCTCGCCGAATATGACACGGCGTTGATCCGGTCGGACTAAGCTCGCCCGCGGCGCACCGAGTTGAGATGAATTCGTGCGCCTGTTCCCAATCATACGGAAGATCCTGGCTGCTCCATGAACCTTCCCCCCGCGAACTCCCCCGACACCCAGCCGATCCGTCTCAGAAGGCATACATGGTGAGTGTGCAATCGCCTCCCAACGGCCGTGAACTTTCCCTGGCGCGGGTGCTGTTGCTGCCCGCCGTACTGATGGCCGCGGCGACCGCCGCCGCCGTCCTCCTGGTGGCGGAGCCCGCCCGGACCGCCGTCGGCGTGTGCGGGGCCGTCGGCATGCTGCTGGTGCTCGCGACGGCGGCCGAAGCGGTGCGCCGCGGCCGCAGGCTCCAGGACGCGAAGGCCGAGCACGACCGTCACCGTGCGTATCTGGAACAGCGCCTCACCACGAACGACGAGGAGATCGACCGCCTCGGCAAGGAGGTGTTCCCGACCGCGCTCTACCGGCTGAAGGCCGGCGAGCCCCCCAAAGAGGTGATCCGCCAGGTCTTCGACCTCGACCCCCGGCTGCGCCACGTCCCCGAGGCGCAGCGCCGGCTGATCCGCACCATGCTGGACATCGTCGACGAGGAAGACCTCCAGCGCGACTCCCTGGAGCGCTCGTTCGTCAGCGTCGCCCGGCGCGTCCAGGCCATCGTCCACCAGCAGGCACACGAACTGCGGGAGATGGAGGAGGATCACGGCCGCAACCCCGAGGTCTTCGACGACCTGCTGCGCATCGACCACGGCACCGCGCTGATCGGACGCCTCGCCGACTCGGTCTCCGTGCTCGGCGGCGGCCGCCCGGGCCGTCAGTGGCCCAACCCCGTCGCCCTCTACAGCGTGCTGCGCGGCGCGATGTCCCGGATCCTGGAGTACCGGCGCATCGAGCTGCACTCCATCTGCCAGGTCAACATCAAGGGCACCTCGGTCGAACCGCTCATCCACGCGGCCGCCGAGCTCCTCGACAACGCCACCCGCTACTCGCCGCCCTCCACCAAGGTGCACGTCACCGCCGTCGAGGTGCAGTCCGGCGTGTGCATCGAGATCGAGGACGCCGGCGTCAGCCTCAACGAGGAGGCCCGCGGCCGCATCGAGGGCATGCTGGAGAAGGCCAAGCAGGGCAAGGACATCCAGGTCCTCGGCGAGAACCCGCGCCTGGGCCTGTCGGTCGTGGGCCGGCTGTGCACGACGTACGACATGGACGTCTCGCTGCGCGCCTCGGCGTACGGCGGGGTCCGCGCCGTCCTCATCGTGCCCAGCGACATGATGACCACCGACCCGGCCCCCGGCATCGCGCACGGCATCGGCGCCACCGGCATCCCGAAGCCCGAACTCGGCGCGCTCGAAGGCCCCAAGCGGCCCCCCAAGAAGCGCCGGCCCACCAGCCCCCGCATCCCGGCCGGGATCTCCATGGAGGACGACGTCCCCGAGGTGACCGAGTGGACCGCGGGCGGCCTGCCGCAGCGGCGCAGCCGGATGAAGACACCGCTCAGCCAGCGGTACGCCGAACAGGCCGCCATCGAGCGCGCCGAGCGCGAGGGCACCCCGACCGTCTGGTCGCAGCACAAGGAGCCCGAGCCGGAACCGGCGCCCGAGCGTCCCGCGCCCGGCCTGTGGGTCGATGCCTTCTGGGAGGGCCTCAAGAAGAACAACCCGGGTGTCCACCCCACCGACTTCACCCGGAACCCCACCAAGTACCAGCACCTCATCAACGATCCGGCCGGCCCCGACGCCGACGACGAGGGGGACCTCAAGTGATCCAGCAGCGAGGCAACTTCGACTGGATGCTCAAGCAGCTCGCCGACGGGGTACCGGGCGTCGAGATGATCGTCGTCCTCTCCGCCGACGGACTGCGCATCGCCCGGCACGGCGGCGACCCCGACGCCGCCGACCGGCTCGCCGCGGCCTGCGCGGGCGTGCAGAGCCTGGCCACCGCCGTCGCCCAGGAACTGCCCATCAGCAACGGCGACATGAACCTCGTCCTGATCGAGATCGACCGGGGCTACTTCTACCTCATGTCCGCCGGCGCCAACGCCTACCTCGCGGTGCTCGCCGACGTGACCTGCGAACCCGGCCGGATGAGCGAGATGATGCGCGACCTCGTGGTCCGCATCGGCACCCATCTCACCAGTCCGCCCCGGCGGAACGGTCAGACCGTATGACTCCTCCGCAACGCAAACGGCGCCGACCCAGGGCGGCACACCAGCCGCCGCCGCCCATGCCGCCCGCCGCCGAAAACGGCCGCGAGGAGAACGGCGAGGAGGGCGACACCAAGAACCCCGAGCGGCTCTACGTCATCAGCGGAGCCGACGGCGCACGGGCCGAGCTCGACCTGGTCACCTTAATCGTGGCGCGCGCCGACCCACCGCCCTCGGTCACGCCGGAGCAGGCGGTGATGCTCAGGCTCTGTCTCGCCCCGCTGTCGGTGGCCGAGCTCTCCGCCTACCTCAATCTGCCCTTCAGCGCGATGACGGCACTGATCACCGAGCTGATCACGGCCGAACTGGTGCAGGCGCGCGCCCCGATCGTCCGGCAGGCGCTTCCCGACCGTTCCCTTCTCGAAGCGGTGATGCATGGACTTCAAAAGCTCTGAGACGATCCCCGGCCCCCGCACCGAGGACCAGCTGCCGCACACCGCCCAGGCCGCGGTGAAGATCGTGATCGTGGGCGGCTTCGGAGTCGGCAAGACCACCATGGTCGGTTCCGTCAGCGAGATCAGACCGCTGACCACCGAGGAGACCATGACCCAGGCCGGCATCGGGGTCGACGACAACTACGGCTCCGACTCGAAGACCGCCACCACCGTCGCCATGGACTTCGGCCGCATCAGCATCACCGACCAGTTGGTCCTGTACCTCTTCGGCACCCCCGGCCAGGAGCGGTTCTGGTTCCTGTGGAACGGCCTGTTCGAAGGCGCCCTCGGCGCGGTCGTGCTCATCGACACCCGCCGTCTGGAAGTCAGCTTCGACGTCATGGGACGCCTGGAGGAACGCGGGGTGCCGTTCGTCGTCGCCGTCAACTCCTTCCCGGACGCTCCCCGTTACCCCGTCGAGGAACTGCGCACCGCGCTGGACCTGCCCCCCGAGATCCCCATCGTGGAGTGCGACGCCCGCCGCCGGGCCTCCAGCCGGGACGTCCTGATGACCCTGGTGCGCTTCCTGCACTCGCTCGCCATGTCCGGCGCGCTCACCTGAACCCCCCTTTCGGAGCGATCACTGTGACGCCTGAATCCCCCTTCCCGGCCGGCACCGACACCGGCGCCGACCCGGTCCCGCCCCCCGGCTGCCCGGTGCACGACCGCGGACCCGGCGGCCTGCAACGGCTCCACGGCGCCGACGCCGACCACCTGGGCGAGCTGTACGAGAAGCTGCGCACCGAACACGGCGCCGTGGCCCCCGTACTGCTCCATGACGACGTGCCGATCTGGGTGGTCCTCGGACTCACCGAGAACCTCCAGATGGTCCGCACCCCCGCCGTGTACACCCGCGACAGCCGCATCTGGACCCCGCTGCGGGAGGGCCTGGTCAAGCCCGACCACCCGCTCATGCCGCACATCGCCTGGCAGCCGATCTGCTCGCACGCCGAGGGCGACGAGCACATGCGGCTGCGCGCGGCCGTCATGGGCGCCATGACCACCATCGACCACCGCAGCATCCGCCGTCTCATCGGCCGCTACACCCAGCTGCTGGTCAACGAGTTCTGCGAGAGAGGCCGCGCGGAACTGGTCTCCCAGTACTCCGAGCACCTGCCGATGGCGGTCATGTGCGAACTGCTCGGCATGCCCGAGGAGTACAACGACCGGATCGTGGAGGCCACCCGGGACGCGCTCAAGGGCACCGAGACCGCGATCGCCAGCAACGAGTACGTCATGGGCTGCCTGACCCGGCTCACCGCCCGCCGCCGGGCCCGCCCCGAGGACGACTTCGCCAGCCATCTCGTCGGCCACCCCGCCAGGCTCAACGACGACGAGGTCGCCCAGCACCTGCGGGTCGTCCTCTACGCCGCCTACGAGACCACCGCCAACCTCCTCGCCAACGCGCTGCGCATGGTGCTCACCGAACCCGGCTTCCGTGCCCAGCTCAACGGCGGCCAGATGACGGTGCCGGAGGCGATCGAGCAGTCCCTGTGGGACGAGCCGCCGTTCAGCACGGTCTTCGCCTACTTCGCCAAGCAGGACACCGAACTCGGCGGCCAGCGCATCCGTAAGGGCGACGGGCTGCTGTACGCGCCCGCGCCGGGCAACGTCGACCCACGGGTCCGCCCCGACCTGAGCGCCAACATGCAGGGCAACCGCTCCCACCTCGCCTTCGGCGGCGGCCCGCACGAGTGCCCCGGTCAGGACATCGGCCGTGCCATCGCCGATGTGGGCGTCGACCAGCTGCTGACCCGTCTCTCCGACATCCAGCTCGACTGCGACGAGGAGGAACTGCGCTGGCGTGCGTCGATCGCGTCCCGGCATCTGGTGGAACTGCCGGTGCGCTTCGACCCGAAGCCCAAGCAGGACGTGACCCTCATGCCGAGCCCCGCGCTGGTCCCGCCGCAGCGCACCGACTGGCAGGCCGGCAGCACCCGTCCGGCAGCACCCGCACCGGTTCCCGAGCCCCGGCCCGTGGCACCCCCGCCGGCCGTGGCCCCGGCCCCGGAGCCCGCCAGGCCCATGGGTATCTGGCCCCGGCTGCGCCGCTGGTGGCTCGGCCGCTAGCAGCCGAGCCCACCTGCCCAGTCCTGGTACGACTCCCAGGCCCGCAGCGTCCGCCCACTGCGCAGCCGGTGCTCGGTCCCCGTGACCGGATCGGTGAACTCCAGCCTCCGCGCGATCAGTTGCAGCGGCCGCCGGAAGTCACCGGCCGGCACGGGGCCGGTCACGACCGGATACAGCGGATCGCCGAGGATCGGCACACCCAGCGCGCTCATGTGGACGCGTAGCTGATGGGTCTGCCCGGTGCGCGGAGTGAGCCGGTACCGGCCCAGGTCTCCTCTGCGTTCGACCAGTTCGACGAGGGTCTCCGCGTTGGGCTCCCCCTCGATCTCGCGAGCCGCCAGCACCCCGCGCTCCTTGAGGATCCGGCTGCGCACGGTCCGGGGAACGGCGAGCGAGGGGTCGTACGGCGCGATCGCCTCGTACTCCTTGCGTACCCGCCGCTCGCTGAACAGCGTCTGGTACGCCCCCCGTTCCTCGGGCCGTACGGTGAAGAGGACGAGTCCGGCCGTGAGCCGGTCCAGCCGGTGCGCGGCCCCGAGCGCGGCGATCCCCAGCTCCTGCCGCAGCCGGGCCAGGACGGTCTCGGTGACGTGACTGCCGCGCGGGGTGGTGGCGAGGAAGTGCGGTTTGTCGGCGACGACGAGGTGATCGTCACGGTGGACGACTTCGAGCGGGAAGGGGACGGGGACCTCGGGGGGCAGGTCGCGGTGGAACCAGAGCCAGAGGCCGGGGGTGTAGGGGGTCCGGGCTGCGACGGGGTGTCCGTCGGCGCCCACGACGAGCCCTGACGCCAGCATGTCCTCCACTGCTCCGGGCGCGGCTCCGGAGAGCCGGGCGACCAGGTATGCGCCGACGGTCTCCCACTCCTCGGCGAAGGGCAACCGCACCCGAACGGGGTCCACCCCTTGGCGCTGGGGGAGGGGAGAGGGCGGAACGCGGGTCTTACGTCTCATTGCAGCCAAGGGTAAGTGCGACGCCGCTTCGTCAGGGGCGCGGGGAACTGCGCGACCAGCCCCCACGCACCCGACCGGCTACGCCACAGCCTCCGGCACAGCTGCCGCACTTCGGGACGCCGCCCGGGTGAGCCTCCAAACGCCGCCCACCGCCACCGTCCCGACCAGGAACAACACCGTGAACCACCGGAAGTACCAGTGACCCCCACTGGGGTCGTACACGGCCCCCCGAGGCCATGCCAGATTCACGGCCATCAGCAGCCCGTACAGCAGCCCGACCGCGTTCACCGGCACCCCCCACCGCCCCAGCGAGAACAGCGGCGCCCCGGTCTCGTCCGCCCCCTCGACCCGGAACTCCCCGCGCAGCCGACGCACCAGCAGTGGCCCGGTCACCATCGCGTACGCGAGGTACAGCATCACGATGCACGTGGTCCCGATCGCGAGGAACGCGTCCGGGGACGCGAAGTCGAGCAGCAGCAGTACGGCGGCCAGCACCCCCACCACCACGGCCGGCGCCCCCGGCATCCCGGTGCGCGGATCGACCCGCGCCAGCCGTTCGGCGAACGGCAGCTGCCCGTCCCGCGCCATGGAGAACAGCATCCGGGACGCCGCGGTCTGGATCGCCAGCGTCGCCACCGCGATGGCCACCACCACGTCGGCCAGCAGCACCCGGCCCACCCCGTCGCCGAGGCTGCTGGTGAGGACGTAGCTGAGCCCGTCGACGCCCAGGCGTCCGTCGGTCAGGCTGGGCGCGGCCAGCAGGCCGCCCAGGACGACCAGCCCGCCCAGCAGCCCCGCCGCTCCCAGCGCGGTGAGGATCGTGCGCGGCGCGGTCCGCCGCGGCTGGTGCGTCTCCTCGCTCATCTCGCCCGCGCTGTCGAAGCCGATCATCACGTACGCGGCCGTGAACGAACCGACCAGCAGGGCGCCCAGCAGGCCTCCCTCGGCGCCGGTCCCGGTGTGGAAGGTGATGCCGGGGGAGCGCTCGGAGTGGGTGAGGAGCAGGACGATGATCAGGACCGCGCCGATGATCTCGGCGGTCACCCCGACCCGGTTGATCACGGACATCACGCGGTTGTCCATGACGTTCACCAGGGTGGTCAGGACCAGCAGGACGACGCCCAGGACAGCCGCGTTGGCGGCTCCGTCGGCCGAGGCCGGCGCGGGGTCCGTGCCGATGAGCTGGAAGCCGGACCAGAGCGCGGGGAGCACCATCTGCAGGGCCAGCGCGGCCGCCGCGACCACCACGATCTGTCCGATGACCATGATCCAGCCGGCGAACCAGCCGAAGGACGGGTTCGACAGGCGGGAGGACCACTGGTAGATCGCGCCGGAGATCGGATAGCGGGCGGCGAGTTCGGCGAAGCAGGCGGCCACCAGCAACTGGCCGACCAGCACGGCCGGCCAGGCCCAGAAGAAGACCGGGCCGCCGAACGCGTAGCCGAAGGCGAAGAACTGGAAGACGGTCGTCAGTACGGAGATGAAGGAGAACCCGGCGGCGAAGGAGGCGTACCGGCCGAGGCTGCGGTGCAGCTCCTGGCGGTAGCCGAACTCCTCCAGGGTGCGGTCGTCGGACTCCTTCAGGGAGCGGTCGTCGATGGTCGTCACGGCGGTACCTGCCTGTCAGGGCGGATTTCCTGTCGGGCGACAGAAATTAGGGACGCGCTGTTTCGAAGGCGTCACACCGGCGTGTCCGGGGCGGGCCCAAGTCCTCACGCCCTTGCGGAGTCCCGCCCAACGCGATACATCGTGTGTATTGACGTGTGCTCCAGGGACGCGATATGTTCGTCCACGGATATTCGGAAACGAGGTGGTCGGCATGGCGGTGAAGCGGCGCAAGCTCAGCAACCCACTGGCGCTCGTCGTGCTGACGACCCTGTGGCAGAAGCCGATGCATCCGTACGAGATCGCCCAGACCATGCGCCGTCAGGGCAAGGACACCAGCACCCGGATCAACTACGGCTCGCTCTACACGGTCATGCAGAACCTGGAGAAGCACGGCTTCGTCGAGGTGGCCGACGTGGAGCGGCAGGGCAACCGCCCGGAGCGCACGGTCTACGGCATCACCGACGCCGGGCGCGAGGAGGCGGTCCACTGGCTGTCCGACCTGCTGGCCGTGCCGGTCAAGGAGTACCCGATCTTCGAGACGGCGCTCTCCCTGATGGGCGCCCTGCCGCCGGACGAGGTCGAGCGCCTGCTGGAGGAGCGGCTCAGCACCCTGGAGGTCGAGGTCACCGGCGGCCGGGCCGTGCTGGAGAAGCTGCACGAGACACTGCCCCGGCTGTTCGTGGTCGAGGTCGAGTACCACCTGCACATGCTGGAGGCGCAGGCCGCATGGGTCCGCGGCTTCGTGCGGGAGATGCAGGACGGTTCGCTGCCAGGCGTCGAGAGCTGGCGCCGGTTCCATGAGACCGGCGAGTTCCCGCCGGAGTTCACGGAGGCCGGCCAGTAACAGAAACAGACCCCGGCAGAGCTGTTGCAGCAGCTCCGCCAGGGTCTCGAACCCCGAGCTGAACCCGCCGTGAGGCAGATCCGGGCGATCGAGGTGCGGCACACCCAGGATAGCCCGGCGCTCCTTAGGCGGATCAGCTGTCATCCGCTGACTCAGGAGAGCCCTGTCATGAACACCCGTGCGCCCGCAGTGCAGGCGCGCCAGCTGATCAAGACCTACCCCGGTGACGTCACCGCGCTGAACGGCATGGACGTCACCGTGGAGCCCGGTACCGTCTTCGGGCTCCTCGGGCCCAACGGTGCGGGCAAGTCCACCACCGTCAAGATCCTCACCACGCTGGCCCGCCCCGACTCCGGCACCGCCGCCGTGGCCGGCCACGACGTGCTGCGCCATCCGGACCGGGTGCGCCGGGCGATCGGAGTGGTCGCCCAGAACTCCGGCGCCGACCCGGTCGCCACCGGGCGCGAGAACCTCCAGCTCCAGGGCAGGCTCTACGGTCTGCGCGGCACCGCCCTGAACCGCCGGGTGGACGAGCTGCTGGCCCGCTTCACCCTCACCGACGCCGCGGGCCGCCCGGTCAAGGGCTACTCCGGCGGTATGCGGCGCCGCCTCGACGTGGCCCTCGGCCTGGTCCACCGCCCCGAGGTGCTCTTCCTCGACGAGCCCACCACCGGCCTGGACCCCGAGGCCCGCACCGCGATGTGGGACGAGATCGGCCGGCTGGCCGGCGAGGAGGGGCTGACCATCCTGCTCACCACCCATTACCTGGAGGAGGCCGACCGGCTCGCCGAGCGGATCGCCATCGTCGACCGGGGCCGGACCGTGGTCGAGGGAACTCCCGACTCCCTCAAGGGCGAACTGCGCGGCGACGCCGTCCACGTGGAGCTGCGCGAGGCGCCCGGGGAAGCGGGCCGCACCCTGCTCAAAGGGGCGCTCGCCGGGCTGCCGGGCGTGCACGAGACGCTGTTCGACGGCCGGCGGATCAGCGCCCGCGCCGACGACGGGGCCGCCGCGATGCCGGCGCTGCTGGCCGCGCTGGAGCGGGCCGGGGTGACGGTGACGGCCGCGACCGTCGCCCGCCCCTCCCTCGACGACGTCTACCTGCGGTACGCCGGCCGTCGTTACGCGGAGGCCGACGCCGCCGACTCCCTCGTCCTGGCCGGAGGTGCCCGATGAGCAACGCCCTGTCCCAGACCTGGTACATGACCCAGCGTCAGCTGCTGGTGTTCGCCCGGCAGCCCGCGTTCGCCGTCATCACCCTGGTCCAGCCGGTGATCTGGCTGTTCCTGTTCGGCAGTCTCTTCAGGAAGGTCGTCGAGCTGGGCGGCTTCGGCACCACCAGCTACCTGGACTACCTGGTGCCGGGGGTGGTCGCGATGAGCGCCCTCAGCTCCAACATGTGGGCGGGCATGGGCACCCTGGAGGAGATCCAGCGCGGGACCCTGAACCGTTTCCTGACCACCCCGGTCAGCCGGGCCGCGCTGATGAACGGCAACGTGGTGAACAACGGGCTGGTCACCGCCGGCCAGTCGCTGATCATCGTGCTGCTCGGCCTGCTGGGCGGTGCCGACTACCCGGGCGGGCCCGGGGGCATCGCGGTCCTGGTGGTGGCCTCCGTCCTGCTCGGCACCGTCTTCGGCGCCCTGTCCAACGCGCTCGGCATGCTGGTGCGGGAGCGGGAGTCGATCATCGGGATCAACACCTTCCTGCTGCTGCCGCTGACGTTCCTGTCCAGCGCCTTCATGGCGCCGTCCCAGATGCCCGGCTGGATGCGGCACGTAGCCGACTTCAACCCGCTCGACTGGGCGATGGTGGCCGGGCGTTCGGCGATGTCGGCGGATCCCGACTGGGGTGCGGTGCTCGGCCGCGGCGGCGCGCTGCTGGCGCTGGCGGTCGTGGCCGTGTGGCTGTCGATCAGGACGTTCAGGTCGTACCAGCGCTCGGTGTGACCCGCGCGGGAGCGGCGACACCCGCGGGTGCCGCCGCTCCCGCCGCCTCAGGCGGCGGCCGCTCCGCCGCCCTCCTGCTCCGCCTCGATACGGGCGTTCCAGTCGCGCTTGGAGGCCTGCCAGCCGTCCTCGTTGTGGCCGAGGCGCCAGTAGCCGGAGATCGACAGGTCCTCGCGCGGGATCTGGCGCTCGACGCGCAGCAGGGACCGCAGGTCCTTCACGAAGCTCGCCTCGCCGTGGACGAACGCGTGCAGCCGGCCCTCCGGGAACTCCAGCCCCCGCACGGCCTCGACCAGGGCCTCGCCGACGGGTCGCGCGCCCCGGTGCAGCCAGACCACCTCCACATCGGAGTCGATCTTCTGCTCCTCCTCGGGGCCGGAGATCTCGACGAAGGCGAAGGCCTTCGCCTCGGCGGGCAGGGACTCCAGGGAGCGGGCGATCGCGGGCAGCGCGCTCTCGTCGCCGGCGAGCAGATGCCAGTCGGCGTCCACCGCCGGGGCGTAGGCACCGCCGGGGCCCATGAAACGTACGGTCTCGCCGGGCTGGACGCGGCAGGCCCAGGGCCCCGCCAGGCCCTCGTCGCCGTGTACGACGAAGTCCAGGCTCAGTTCGCGGCGCTCGGCGTCCCAGGAGCGCACCGTGTAGGTCCGGGTCACCGGCCAGTGCTCGCGGGGGAACTCGGCGCGGATCCGCTCCACGTCGAAGGGCTCCGGATATGTGACGCCCGCCGGCCCGAAGAGAAGTTTCACGTAATGATCGGTGCAGGTGTCCGCGGCGAAACCGGCCAGTCCGTCACCGCCGAGAACGACGCGCTGCATGTGCGGGGTCAGCCGCTCGGTGCGCACCACCTGGGCGGAATGGGCCTTACGCGGCTTGCGTCCTGGACGCTCTGCCATGACCGACCTCCATGCTCCATTGCTTAGGTTTGCCTAAGTTAGCATCTCCTTCGTAGTTGACACCTCTTGCATGAACACTTGATGAGCGTGTTTTGCCAGAACAATTCTCCGCCACTCACCCGCCGAGTGTCAGCAGCAGCCGGTGCAGCGAACCGCCCAGCCCCCAGCGCGCCGACAGCTCGTCCAGCCGGGCGGGATCACGCGGAGCCTTCGGCAGGGCGGTGTCGACGTCCGGCAGCGGCACGTCCCCGGCGACCCGGACCACCGTCGGCGCTACGGCGACATACGGCCGGGCCTCGTCCAGTCGCCTGCGCTGCGACGGCGTGAGCCTCGCCTTCGGGTCGTCGACGGCGGCCATGATCCCGGTCAGGTCACCGAACTCGGCGAGCAGCTTGGCGGCCGTCTTCTCGCCGATCCCCGGTACCCCCGGCAGGCCGTCGCTCGGGTCTCCGCGCAGCAGCGCCAGATCCGCGTACCCGCCCCCGTCCACCCCGTACTTCTCGCGCAGCCACGCCTCGTCCGTCATCTGCAGCGTGCCGACGCCCTTGAGCGGATACAGCACCCGCACCCCGCGCCCGTCGTCCACCAGCTGGTACAGGTCGCGGTCGCCGGTGACGATGTCGACCGGGCCGTCGGCGCGCGCGGTGAACGTGCCGATCACGTCGTCCGCCTCGTAGCCGGCGACGCCGACCCTTGCGATGCCGAGCGCGTCCAGCACCTCCTCGATGACCGGAACCTGCGGCGAGAGGGTGTCCGGCACCTCCTCCCGGTCCGGCCCCGTCGCACGTTCCTCGGCGACCCGGTGGGCTTTGTAGGAGGGGATGAGATCCACCCGCCACTGCGGCCGCCAGTCGGCGTCCATGCAGGCCACCAGCCGGTCCGGACGGTGGTCCTTGACCAGCCGGTCGATGAAGTCCAGCAGTCCGCGCACGGCGTTCACCGGTGTGCCGTCCGGCGCACGTACCGAGTCGGGGACGCCGAAGTAGGCGCGGAAGTACAGCGAGGCCGTGTCGAGAAGCATCAGTCGTGCGGTCACGCCTCGCATCATGCCGTACGGCACCGACAGCGCCGGGGCGCTCCGTCGCCGTCGGGCAGGGCCGGTCACGGAGAGCTCCGTGCCGGGCGGGACCTGTGGAGACCTGGTGACCTGGCCCACTTGTGCGTTTGACCTGCGTGGACCAGGGCAGGGGCGGCTTCTGTCCCATGCCCCCGAGGCGCCGGGCCCTGTGATTCCAGGGTCTGGCGCCCCCGAGAGAGGTTCGCGTGTCACCCAGGCTAGAGACCGAGCACCTGTACAAAGTCTTCGGCAGACGACCGGACGACGCCGTGGAACGGCTCCGCCGGGGAGCCGGCCGGGAGGAGCTGCGCGCCGACGGCACCACCGCCGCCGTGATCGACGCCTCCTTCCGGGTCGACCCGGGCGAGACGTTCGTCGTCATGGGCCTGTCCGGCTCCGGCAAGTCCACCCTGCTGCGCATGCTCAACGGCCTGCTGGAACCGACCGCGGGACAGGTCCGCTTCGACGGCCAGGACCTCACCGCGCTCACCGACCGCGAACTGCGCGAACTGCGCTCGAAGAAGATCAGCATGGTCTTCCAGCACTTCGCGCTCTTCCCGCACCGCAGCGTCCGCGACAACGCCGCCTACGGCCTGGCCGTGCAGGGCGTGCCCCGCGCCGAGCGCGTCCGCCGCGCCGACGAGGCGCTCGCCCTGTGCGGACTGGCCGGCTGGGAGGACTCCTGGCCCGACGAACTGTCCGGCGGCATGCAGCAGCGGGTCGGCCTGGCCCGGGCCCTGGCCACCGACGCCGATCTGCTCCTCATGGACGAGTCGTTCAGCGCCCTGGACCCGCTGATCCGCCGCGACATGCAGGACCAGCTGCTGGAACTGCAGAAGTCCCTCAAGAAGACGATCGTCTTCATCACCCACGACCTCAACGAGGCCATGCGCCTGGGCGACCGCATCGCCGTGATGCGCGACGGCCGTATCGTCCAGACCGGCACCGCCGAGGACATCCTGCTGCGCCCCGCCGACGACTACGTCGCCTCCTTCACCCAGGACGTCGACCGCTCGCGGGTGCTGACGGCCGCCGCCGTGATGAACACCGACGTGGCCGGCGACGAGGCGGACTGCGACTGCGCCACCGCGGTCCCGGACACCCCGTTCACCGAACTGTGCGCGCTCAGCGCCCGGTTGTCCCACCCGGTCGCCGTCCTGGACCCGGACAACGCCGTCGTGGGCGTCGTACCGCAGGAGCGTCTGGTCGGTTTTCTCGCGGAGGACACGGGCGAACCCGTCCACTGCGACGGTGGGAAGAAGGTGACCGCCCGTGCCTAGGCTGCATCTCGGCGACTGGGTCGACTCCGGTGTGAACTGGCTGGTCGCGCACATGTCCTGGCTCTTCGACGCGATCCGCGCGGTCGTCGAGGGCATGTACGACGGCATCGACGGCGTCCTCACCGCGCCCGCACCCCTGCTGCTGGCCGGCATCCTCGCGGTCCTGGCGTGGTGGCTGCGCGGACTGACCGCGGGCGTGCTGGCCTTCGCCGGATTCGCGCTCGTGGACTCCCTGGACCTGTGGGACCGCGCGATGTCCACCCTGGCGCTGGTCCTGGTCGCCACGGTGATCGCCCTGGTCATCTCGGTACCGCTGGGTATCTGGGCGGCCCGTTCCCGGGCGGTCAGCGCGGCCGTACGCCCCGTCCTGGACCTCCTCCAGACCATGCCGTCGATGGTCCTGCTCATCCCGGCCATCCTCTTCTTCGGCCTGGGCACCGCCGCCGGCGTGATCGCCACCCTGATCTTCGCGCTGGCGCCCGGCGTCCGCATGACCGAGCTGGGCATCCGCCAGGTGGACGCCGAACTGGTCGAGGCGGCCGAGGCGTTCGGCACCACACCCCGCGACACCCTGCTGCGCGTCCAGCTGCCGCTCGCGCTGCCGACCATCATGGCCGGCGTCAACCAGGTCATCATGCTGGGCCTGTCGATGGTCGTCATCGCCGGCATGGTCGGCACCGGGGGCCTCGGTGGCGCCGTCAACGAGGCCATCGGCCAGCTCGACATCGGCTTCGGCTTCGAGGCGGGCGTCGGCATCGTCGTCCTCGCCGTCTACCTCGACCGGATGACCGGCGCGCTCGGCACGCAGCTGTCCCCGCTCGGCCGCCGTGCCGCCGCCAAGGTCCGCCCCACCCCCTGGACCTACCGTCCGCGCCCGGCCGTCGCCGTCGTCGGTGTGGTCGTCCTCGCCCTGGTCGCCGGCGGCCTCGGCATCTTCGGCTCCTCGTCCGGCACCGCCCAGGCCTCCGCCACGGACATCGGGCGGGGCAAGGAGATCAAGATCGGCTACATCCCCTGGGACGAGGGCATCGCCTCCACCTTCCTGTGGAAGGAGCTGCTGGAGGAACGCGGCTTCAAGGTCACCACCACCCAGTACGCGGCCGGTCCCCTCTACACCGGTCTCGCCACCGGCCAGCTCGACTTCGAGACCGACTCCTGGCTGCCCGTCACGCACGCCGAGTACTGGAAGAAGTACGGCAAGCAGCTCGACGACCTCGGCAGCTGGTACGGCCCCACCTCCCTGGAACTGTCCGTCCCTTCGTATGTGAAGGACGTGAACTCCCTCGCGGACCTGAAGAACCACTCCTCGGAGTTCGGCGGGAAGATCGTCGGCATCGAGCCCAGCGCCGGCATGATGGGGCTGCTCAAGTCCAAGGTCCTCAAGGAATACGGCCTCGACGGCAGTTACCAGGTCGTCGACGGCTCCACGCCCGCCATGCTCGCCGAGCTCAAGCGGGCCTACGCCAAGCACCAGCCGATCCTGGTCACCCTGTGGTCCCCGCACTGGGCCTACAGCGACTACCACCTCAGGAAGCTGAAGGACCCCCAGGGCGCCTGGGGCTCCGGTGACGGGGTGCACACCCTGTCCCGCAAGGGCTTCGCCGGGGACAACCCCGAGGTCGGCAAGTGGCTCAAGGACTTCTCCATGACGGAGAAGCAGCTCACCGGTCTGGAGGCCGCGATCCAGAAGGCCGGACAGGGCAAGGAACAGGACGCGGTCCGGGCCTGGTTGAAGAGCAGCCCCGGGCTCGTCGACAAGTGGGCGCCGATCCGCAGGTGAGCGGGGCGGGCCGCCCGAGCGGCGAAGCCCGCCTCCCGCGGCCCGCCACGGGCGGGGCCGGGGGCCCCACTCTCTGAGGCCCCCGTCCCGCCCGTTCCTGTGAGCAGCCCGTGATGCGCCGGCTTCTGCCCCTGCTGCTGACGGCCGCCGTGGCCGTGCCGCAGCTCTCCGAGGCGGGCCCGGACCCGGCCTCGGCCGCCACCGCCTGGTTCGAGGCGCTCGCCGGGGACGTGATGCGGGCGGACGGCGCGGTCTACGACGCCCGGGACGACACCGGCCGCACCACGGACACCGCCGAGATCACCCCGGTACCCGAGGCGTACGGCGGCGGCTGCCTCGCCGTCTGACACCGCCCTCGCCGACGGCCGCTTCCACACGGCGGTCACCACCTCCACCGGCCTGCGCACCTGGACACGCCGTCATGACGTCGGCTCCGGCACCGGTCAGCCCTCCCTGTACGCCGACGGCACCGGCGGACGGGTCCTCGCCTACGAAAAGGATCCGGCCAACCACATAGCGCTACGGCATTACCCAAGCCTTGCCGCCCTGCCGGCGGGAGCGGCCGACCGCGCGTTCGACGCTCCCCGCACCGTGTCGCGTTGCGCCGAGGGCACCCCGGACACCACAGCGGTCCACGGCGACACCGTGGAACTGACCGGCCACTACCGCGCCGGCTGCGACATCGACCGTCAACTCCACGCCACTCTGCGGGACTTCACCGTCCGGCGGGCCCGCGCAGATCAGCGCCTCGACCTGGCCCTGGTGGCCTGGGGCACCGCAGGGAACATCGGGGACCGCTCACGCATTGAACCTCTCGGGCGTCCCCTCGTCCTGGCCGAGGGCCGGCGCCTGCGCGACGACTTCGGCAGCCGGCCGGTCTACGCCTACGACCGCGTCCCGGGCCGGGCCGACCGGCTCCGGCTGGGCACCCCCGGCGGCGGCCGCTCCTTCGCCAGTCCGTCGGCCACGCTGCTCACCGACCCCGACGGCCGTCCGGCCCTCCTGGTCAGCGTCTTCATCCCGAAGGAGGAGTCCGCGCCAGGCGAGTCCGGCGAGCTCGTCCACTGGCGCGAACCGTGAGGGTCGCGCTCACCCGACGTGACGGGGATGTGACGCCCGCCTGAAACGGTTTGCCGAACATGCGTAGGGTGCAGAGAACCCAGCAGAAGGGGCCCGCGGCGAGCGGGGCGCCCGCTGGACGGAACGACGAGCGAAGGAGGGAGCCGGAGCGATGGGCGACCACAAGGACCAGCAGCCCGTGCGGGTGGGCGCGGCAGTCCGGCGGCGTCGCCGCGCGCTGGAGCTCACCCTCGCCGTCGTGGCCGAGCGCAGCGGCCTGTCGGTGCCCTTCCTGAGCCAGATCGAGAACGACCGGGCCCGGCCCAGCCGCGCCTCGCTGGAGAAGGTCGCCGACGCCCTGCGCACCACGGCCGTCGAACTCCTCGCGGCCGCCGACCCGGCGTGCAGCGTGGACGTCGTGCGCGCCGACGCCACCGAACCGGACTTCGCGCCCAGGGTGCGTTCGCTGGTGCGCGGCCACCATCAGCTCCATGCCTCGGAGTTCACCGGCGACCACGACGCCGGCCGCGAATTCCAGCACCGCAACGACGAGTTGATGTACGTCGCCGACGGCGCGGTGGAGATCGAGGCGGAGGGCCGTGCCTACCGGCTCGGCCGTGGCGACACCCTCTACCTCACCGGCGGTGTCCGCCACCGGTGGCGGGCGACGGTGCCGGACACCAGGGTGATCGTGGTGGCCGTGGCCGAACACATCGAGGCGGTCCAGGACCGCCCCCGCTGATGCGCGTGGTCTCCCTGGTCCCCTCGCTCACCGAGGCGGTCGCGGAAACACTCCCCGAGGTCCTGGTCGGCGCCACCGACTGGTGCACCCATCCGGCCGACCTCGACGTCACCCGTGTCGGCGGCACCAAGAACCCCCGGCTCGACCGGATCCTCGCGCTCGCTCCCGACCTGGTGGTCGCCAACGAGGAGGAGAACCGCGCCCCCGACCTCGACGCCCTGCGGACGGCCGGGGTGGAGGTGCTGGTCACGGAGGTACGGGAGGTGCCGCAGGCCTTTTGCGAGCTGGCCCGGCTGCTGGCCGCGTGCGGGGCGGGCACCCGCCCGCGATGGCTGGACGAGGCCGAGGAGGCCTGGTCGGCTCCGGTGCCCGAGCCTCGTACGACGGCGGTCGTCCCGGTCTGGCGGCGGCCGTGGATGGTCCTCGGCCGGGACACCTTCGCGGGCGACGTCCTCGAGCGGCTGGGGGTCGGCAATCTGTACGCCGCCCACCCCGAGCGGTATCCCCGCGCGCCCCTCGGAGAACTGAACGACGCGCGGCCCGGCCTGGTCGTCCTCCCGGACGAGCCCTACCGCTTCACCGCAGCCGACGGCCCGGAGGCTTTCCCCGGGCTGCCGTGCGCCCTGGTCAGCGGACGGCACCTGACGTGGTACGGACCGTCACTGGCCGAGGCGCGGCGGGTGCTGGACGAGGCGCTGCGAGCAGTTCGCCGCTGAGCAGTCCGCGTACGGTGCCGGCGGCGGCCGCCAGCCAGCCCGCGACCAGGAGGGCGTACAGCCCCGCCGCCAGCCAGTCGTACGCCGCCAGCCCGGTGTGCCGTCCCAGCGCGGCCGCGCCCGTGACACACGTCCCCACCGGGAAGGTGAACGCCCACCACGTCATGGTGAACCGCATGCCCTGCCGCCGTGCCCGCACCACGTGCGCGGCCGCCAGCGCCAGCCACAGCAGCGCGAACCCCATGACCGGAACGCCGTAGAGGACGGCGAGGAGACCGAAACCGCCGGCGTAGGGGGCCGGTACCACCCCGGGGGCGAGGTCGGCGAAGGCGCCGGCCGCGGTCGTGGACTGCCCGAGCGGCCCCAGCACCAGGAAGACCGTGGGGGTGAGCGCGAGCGGCAGCGGACCGCCGGCGACCAGCCGGCCGAAGACGAGCGTCAGCATCAGCGCGGTGGCCAGCAGACTCAGTCCGAAGAGCGCGAAGCAGCCGTAGAGCAGGGTCGCGCGCGGCTGCCCGGGCGGCAGATGCGGGATCAGCTTCGGCCCGAGCGCGGCCGACACCATGGGCGCGACCAGCGGCAGCAGCCACACCGGGGTGGCCTGCCCCGGCTCGACCCGATGCCGAACGGCCAGCAGGTACGGGACGGCGACGGCGGCCACGAGCCCCACGGCCGTACCGGCGGCGAAGAGCCCGGTGTCCAGCGTCACGGCGGCGCTCTCGCCGATCCAGTCCTGCCCGAGGGTGAGCGCACCGGCACCGACCGCGAGCAGGGCCATGGAGAGGCAGCCGTAGAAGGGGACGACCGCCGGATCGCGGAGGTGGGCGAGGGCCTGGTCGCGGTGGTGGGTCCAGTGCAGGGCGCGGGCGGCCAGCAGGACCAGGAGCTGCAGCAGGGACAGCGCCCAGACGCCGGCGAAGAGCTCGCGCGAACCGCCCCCGGCGAGCGCTGCGCCGCCGAGGGCGAGGGCGGCGGTGCCCATGACGGAGGCGTACCAGTGGGGGCCGAGATTCCGGACTGCGGTGACCATGGGACCAACGGTGCCGCCGCTTCCCGCCGCCTACCAGGGAGCACCTTTCTATGGGGGCATAAGCTGGTCTTATGAGCGAGACGGGCGGGACGGGGGACCGGGCGGCGGGTGGCACGCTGGCGCACCGCGTGCCGGATCTCGGCGCGCTGGAGCTGCTGCTCGCGGTGGCGCGGCTGGGCAGCCTCGGGGCGGCGGCGCGGGAGGTCGGCATCACCCAGCCGGCCGCCAGCAGCCGGATCCGCTCGATGGAACGGCAGCTGGGTGTGGCCCTGGTCGACCGCTCGCCGCGCGGCTCACGGCTCACCGACGCGGGGGCGCTGGTGACCGACTGGGCGCGGCGGGTGGTGGAGGCGGCGGAGGCCTTCGACGCGGGGGCGCAGGCACTGCGGGACCGGCGGGACTCGCGCCTGCGGGTGGCGGCGAGCATGACCATCGCCGAGTACCTGCTCCCCGGCTGGCTGCTCGCGCTGCGCGCCCAGCGCCCCGACACGGCGGTCTCCCTGCTCGCCGGAAACTCCGCGGCGGTGGCCGAGCGGCTGCTCGCGGACGAGGCGGACCTGGGCTTCGTGGAGGGGCTGACCGTTCCGCAGGGCCTGGACTCGACGGTGATAGGCCACGACCGGCTGATCGTGGTGACGGCCCCCGCGCATCCGTGGGCCCGCCGCCGGCGCCCGCTGGCGGCCGGGGAGCTGGCGGCGACCCCCCTGATCCTGCGTGAACGCGGCTCCGGGACGCGCCAGGTACTCGACGCGGCGCTGGGCGGCCTGGCCCGTCCGCTGATCGAGCTGTCGTCGACGACGGCGGTCAAGGCGTCGGCGGTCGGCGGCGCGGGCCCGGCGGTGCTGAGCGAACTGGCGTTGGGCGAGGAACTGGCGATGCGCCGGCTGGTGAGCATCCCCGTGGAGGGCATCGCGCTACGGCGCGACCTGCGGGCGGTCTGGCCGACGGGCCACCGCCCCACCGGCCCGGCCCGCGAACTCCTCAGCCTGACCCGGGGCTGACGCCGGACTTCCCGCCGGGACGGTTCAGGAGGCGGCGGTGATCAGTGCCCGCATCACCCGCAGGTCCTCGCCCATCTCGGGATGCCACTGGACGCCGAGGACCCACGTGTGGCCGGCGGGGAGTTCGATCGCCTCGACCGTGCCGTCGTCGGCGTGGGCCGAGGGCAGCAGGCCGGTGCCGAGGCGGTCCACCGCCTGGTGGTGGAAGGTGGGGACGGCGGTCTCCTCCGGGACGGTGTCGGCGTACCGGGTTCCCGGGACCGGCTTCACGCCGTGGCGCCCGAAGACGCCGGGCACCTCGGCATGGCCGTCGATGTGCTGGACGAGCGTGCCGCCGAGGGCGACGTTCAGGAGCTGCATGCCCCGGCAGATCCCGAGCAGCGGCGTGCCCGCCGCCAGTGCCGCGTCGATCAGGGCCAGCTCCCAGGCGTCCCGGGCGCGGGCGGGAGGGCCGGTGCGCGGGCCGGGCTCGGCGCCGTAGCGGACCGGCTCCACGTCCGGGCCGCCGGCGACGACCAGGCCGTCCAGGCGGGCCACCGCCGCCGCCGCGTGCCGCGGGTCGTCCGGCGGCAGCAGCGCGGCCAGGCCGCCCGCCCGCTGGACCAGGCGCGGGTAGCCGGCCGGCAGCAGGGCCGCCTCCAGCTCCCACGCACCCCAGCGCGCTCCGGCCTCCAGATAGGTGCTCACGCCGATCAGCGGCCGTTGGGCCATGGTCCCTCCCCAGGTCGTGAAGGTGTGCGCGTACAAAAGGAAACACCCCGAACATTTTAATCCGCCCCCAATAATGCAAGCCCGTTGGCCCAAAAGCCCCAAAACCCCCCAGAAACGCCCCCGGCCCCGC